>JAYUEB010000765.1:0-8643 GCA_043739525.1 Bdellovibrionales bacterium | reverse complement strand
ATAAATCTTGATAGTTTTCAGCTACTTGGTAGCCTTAGATTTGTGATTTTAGAAAACTGATAGGGAGATCCAGATGATGGCTGAAAAAACCGAGCGCTCAACGATGACCAAAGCGGATATTGTAGAGAAGGTCTATCAAAAAATTGGTTTTTCAAAAAAAGAAGCGTCGGAGCTTGTCGAGCTCGTGTTCTCTTCTTTGAAAGAAGTTTTGCAAAATGGCGACAAAGTCAAAATTTCTGGATTCGGAAATTTTTTAGTCCGAGAAAAACACGAACGAGTCGGGCGTAATCCTCAAACGGGTGAACAAATGAAAATCAGCGCGAGACGCGTGATTAGCTTTCGTCCGTCACAAGTTTTAAAAGCTCTGCTTGATGGTGAAGATATCTCTGGCTTGAAAGAAGATGATGACGATGAGTGAAATTGAAACGCATCCACCAACGGAGCAAGAGCCTGTAGAGGTCAAAAAAGAAGAAGATCCTCAAGGTGTTTTGTTCCCAGTCGACTTTAGCATTGAGAATATGAACTTTGCTGAAAGTGTTTTTGACGAGATAGAACTTCGTTCTCCAGAAGCGCAAAACTTACAAATTCATATCGATCAAGAAGATCTCACCTCTTTAGAAAACATCCCGAAAAAGATGGCTTTTAAGATTGGTGAAGTCGCTGAGATGGTAGGCGTGAAACAATATGTTCTTAGATACTGGGAAAATGAGTTTGAACAACTCCACCCCAAAAAATCAAAATTCAATCAACGTGTTTACACTCGTAAAGATGTTGAGAATGCGCTTCTGATTAAAAAGCTTTTGTACAAGGATCGATTTTCGATTGAGGGTGCAAGAAGTGCGATGAAGCAGTTAAAAGAGCATGTTAAAGAAGAGCGTGCAATCAGACACGTGAGCCACAACCAAGAACAAGTGATTGTGATGGTTGAAGAACTGATTTCTCAGATTCACAAGATGAGACAAAAACTTTTATAGCGTGTGTTTAAAATACGAACATACGCTCTCAAATCCCAGCTTTTTTTTATAGCCTTTAAAAAATCAATGCTTAGCAAAAAGTAACACTTAGAAATAACAAGGTCCTGATAAATTGATCATCGGAGTGTAGCACCCTGAATTCCAATCTCATAAAAAATATCTCGTAAATTCATATACTTAAATCGCTCGTCAAAGTCGGTTTTGGCACAAGCTTTGAAAGAGAAAGCTTCAAGACTTACAAACAAAACGGGGGATATAAAAAATGAAAATTCTCGTCTTATTACTCGCGATCGGGCTCTTAATCACGAATTGGTCAACCAACGCAAAGGCTGAAGCCGAAGAAGTTGATGGCACCTACAACGGCATCGGGCCCGTCGTCGTGCCTCAATATGGAAGCCCTATGTGGGGTCTACAAAACGAACTCATCGGATATTCTACAGTAGGTGATGTTGCCGAAGAACATTACGCCGATCTTCGCTTCGACTTTAATTATTTAGATTTTAGCGATGGTGATTCAAGGACGACCGTCGTTTACGAAGGTCCCGATCAAGACGGAAATCACATCTTTAACACTTATTATCAGCAGGCGATTGGACAGACGACAAAAGTGAGTACGACGATCGTTCAAGCCTCGCAAACCACTCCAACTGATTATTTAACCAATAGCTATAATGCAGCAGCAGGAAATGTAACGGGTAATTCTAGCCCCGGTGACGGCGGAGGAGCTGGTGGCGTCGGTGGTGGAGGTGCCCCGGCTCACGACGAAGAATAAACTTGCTTGCTCTTCGTTTTGTGAATTAGTACTTCGAGCATAAACAAACAAAACGGAGAGCGCTATGTTTCGACTGATTTTGATTACGACTTTATTATTTGTATCGACCTTACAAGCCCAGGAAAGCTGGGACCTGACGTCTCTCTACAAAACCGAAGCTGATTGGCAGACTGAACTTAAAGCAGTCGAAAAAAAGATTCCTGAATTTAAAATATGTAAGGGCAAGCTCGCATCAAACACAAATACACTTAAAAAGTGTTTGGATTCGTATTTTCATTTACAAATGAGATTGCAGCGCTTGGCAGTTTGGGCGGAACTTCAAAAGTCAGGAGATCAAAGGCCTGCAATCAATACGGAGAGAACCGAACTTATAGCTAATCTCACGTCAAAATTTTCAGAAGCGACCGCTTTTTATTCTCCTGAACTCTCTCAGATCTCAGCCGTTTACGTGAAGCGCTTTTTAACATTACCGGGGTCTGGTATTTATCGACATTATTTGCAGGTGATTTTGGATCAAGCAAAACATATTCTGGATCCATCTCGTGAAGAATTGCTCGCGGCATTTTCACCTGTTTTTTACACCGGAGAAAACACCTTGGGTCTTTTGCTTTCGGCAGATGTGCAGTGGCCGACGATTTCACTCTCAACCGGAGAGAAACTTAAAGTAAACGATGCGGGTTACACAAAAACTCGTGGATCTGCCAATCGAGAAGATCGTCGTAAAGCTTTTGAAGCATTTTACTCGACGCTCACTCAGTTTCAGCGCACGTTGGGCGCCAATCTCTCAAACAACGTCAAGACAAATGTTGTGATGGCAAGAGTTCGTAAATATAAAAGTGCACTCGATGCTGCTCTTTCAAGAGACCAGGTGCCAGAAGGAGTTTACCGAACACTTGTAAACCAAGTAAATGAAGGCCTGCCAGTTTTTCATCGCTTCTTAATGCATGAGGCTTCGACCCTTGGGATTAAAGATTTTTCGTTTGAAGACTCTTACGTTTCATCTGCGGATCTCGATATTAAATTCTCTGTTGAAAAAACCAAATCTCTTGTTCTTGAAGCATTAGCGCCGCTCGGTGAAGAATATACAAATAAATTGAAGAATGCATTTTCTCAGGGTTGGATGAACATTTATCCGAAAGAAGGGAAGGTCGGTGGAGCATTTATGAATGGCTCTGCTTACGAAGTTCATCCGTTCTTATTGCTTAATCATCAAGACAATTTCTATTCGGTATCGACTTTTGCTCACGAGTGGGGGCATGCAATGCACACTCTTTATTCGAATAGCAATCAAGACTTTGTGAGTGCTGAACCACCTATTTTTACCGCTGAAATTGCATCAACTCTCAATGAGGTTTTGTTGCACGAAAAGCTGATTCAATCGGCTACGACTCCAAAAGAGCGTGCATTTTATCTTGAGTCTTTACTAAAGTTGATTCGCACCACGTTTTTTAGACAGACCCAATTTGCTGAGTTCGAATTGACTCTTCATGAAGAAGTTGAAAAGGACCACGCTCTGTCTGGAGAAAAAATCTCTGAGATTTACGGAAAGATTGCCCGCAAATACTATGGTCACGATCAGCACGTCATGAATATTGACTCAAAATATTTTAGTGAATGGGAGTTCATTCCGCATTTTTACAACAGCTTTTATGTCTATCAATATGCAACTTGTATTTCGGCAGCCTTTTATTTTGCAGAGCAGATTCTGTCTAAAAAGCCAGGTGCACTTGAGAATTATTTGAAAGTACTTAAAGCGGGCTCTTCAAAATACCCATACGAAATCTTGCGTGATGCTGGAGTCGATATGGCAAAGCCTGAGGTCTACCAAGCGGTGGTTCGGCGTATGGAGAAAGCACTTAAGGAAATTGAAGAAATAAAGCATTAAAATTTGTCGAAATCCGGTACCAGTGTGAGCTCAATTCGATCTGAGGACTTTTGCTCAGAGTTTGACCTTTGCATATCGATAAGCCTCAAGTATGCTTTTTTGACATGAAAACGACCGGAAACCCAATGAATAACAAGGTTCTTATCCTTGCCGAAAAGCCATCTGTTGCGCGCGACCTAGCTCAAGCCGTGCACGCAACGGCTGCTCGGCGTGGATATTTTGAGGGTGACACACATGTCGTTACTTGGGCAATCGGTCATCTTGTCACGTTACCAGAGCCGCATCAATTCAATGCTGCTTGGAAGAGATGGAGTTTCACCCAACTCCCAATGTTACCTAAAGATTGGCAGCTCATCGTTTCTGAAAAAACCAAAGAGCAGTATGAGGTCATTCGTGAGCTTTTGCTTACTTGTAGTTCTGTCGTCTGCGCGACAGATGCGGGACGAGAGGGTGAACTGATTTTTCGTTACATTTATGAATTGGCTGGCTGTGAAAAACCGGTCAAGCGCTTGTGGATCTCATCTCTCACGCCAAAGGCGATTGCCGATGGACTTGCTCAACTCAAAAACTCAAGTGAATTTGATGCCCTTGCGGACGCTGCAAAAGCTCGTAGTCGTGCGGACTGGTTGGTCGGCATGAACCTGTCGCGGGCCTACGCTTTAAAATCTCAAGAACAACTATTTGTTGGACGAGTTCAAACTCCAACACTAGCGATGATTGTTGAGCGAGATATTAAAATTCGGGAATTCGTGAGTGAAGAATATCTTCGAATTGAGGCGCAGTTTTTAGCTAGCACTTCGTATAAGGGTACTTATTTAGGTGAAATTGAAAAAATCAAAAAACCTTATTCAAGCGCGAAAGAAAAACGCTTTGATTTAAAAGACCCTGAATCCAAGATAGTAATCGAAAGATTAAAGGCATCAGATGTAGCGGAAGTGATGACTATCGAAGCTAAAAAAACTTCGGCGCCGCCGCCGCTCCTTTATGATCTCACGGACTTGCAACGAAATGCCAATCTCATTTACTCAATGCCGGCAACTCGCACTCTTGAGATCGCTCAAAGTCTTTATGAAAAGCACAAATTAATTAGTTATCCGCGAACAGGAAGTCAGCATCTTTCAAAGAGTGTCGCTACAAGCTTACCTGAAATCGTCAAAGCAGTGCGAGACCCGTACGAGAATCTCATTTTACCAGAAACTGGCGAGGCTGCACTGAGTTCACGTTTTGTCGATGATGCGCAAGTAACGGATCATCATGCGATTATTCCAACCGGCAAATTTGAGACGCAATTTTTAACTTCAGACGAAAAGAAAATTTACGATTTGATTTGCCGCCGTCTCCTCTCAGCTTGGCAGCCAGATCATGTTTCGGAAGTGACGACTGTTATCACTTGCGTGAAACAACTTGATGTATTTAAGAGTAATGGCACCGTCATTAGCCAAGTCGGCTGGAAAAAACTGAATGTCACAACTCGGGAAGCGCGTACGCAAGATGTTTTGCCAACAGGACTTGTCGAAAAGCTTTCTGTTAAACTTACGAAAGTTAATACGAAAACGAAGAAGACGGAACCACCGCCTCATTTGAATGATGGAAGTCTTCTGACTCTTATGGAGACAGCTGGTAAAAGTGTTAAAGATAGCGAGCTAGCAAAAGCCATGAAAGACTCTGGTCTTGGAACTCCGGCAACGCGAGCCGGAATTATCGAAACCCTTTTGTCGCGTAACTATGTCGAGCGAAAAGCAAAGGCGTTGATTGCAACGCCACTGGGCCATCGAGTGATTGAAATTGTTCACCCATCTGTCAAAAGCCCAGAGCTGACGGGACGCTGGGAGAAAAAGCTCACCGATATTCAAAACGGCAAAGAATCATTAGAGCAATTTATCGGCTCCTTAGAAGTTGAAATCAGCGAGCGCATCAAAGAAATTGGCAGTCAAAATTTAATGGCTGCGGTTCCAGTTCCAACTGTTTCGCAAAAGGAGCAAACGGCTCCTGAAAATTTAAAAGGCTTACTCAAAAAAGCATTCGGCTTTGAAAAATTTCGGGCCTCTCAAGAGCAAGTTTGTCAAACGGTCGTGAACGGCCAGAATGTTCTTCTTGTGATGCCAACTGGAGCCGGAAAATCTCTATGCTACCAGCTTCCAGGTATTGCTCGAGGAAAAACGACTCTGGTCATTAGTCCGCTCATAGCACTTATTGAAGATCAAGTTGCCAAACTTGCGTCCTTGGGTTTTGCGGCTGAGCGTATTCATTCAGGACGATCACGTGAAGAGTCACGTGAAATTTGTAAACGCTATCTACAGCATGATCTGGATTTTCTATTCATATCACCAGAACGTTTGGGTGTCCCCGGCTTTGCCGAGTTTCTCATGCGTATCAAGCTTGGCTTGATTGCAGTGGACGAGGCTCACTGTATCTCTCAGTGGGGTCATGATTTTAGGCCTGACTATCGCTTGCTTGGCGAGCGAATTAAAGATTTTGCGGGAGTTCCGATCATTGCGATGACTGCAACTGCTACGCCTCTAGTTCAGGATGATATATGTAAGCAGTTAAACCTAAGTGGTGAAAAACGCTTCATTGAAGGTTTTCGTAGGTCAAATATTTGTATTCAGGTCGTTGAAGTGGCACCTAGTGAAAGAGAAGATGCGATTTTCAAAATTTTGAAGTCGAAGCAACGAGTCCCTGCGATTGTTTATGCTCCAACTCGAAAAAAAGCCGAAGAATTGAAGCGTGCACTCGCAACTCAGTTTCGAGTCGATGCATATCACGCCGGAATGAAACCGGAGGCTCGCTCAAAAGTTCAGTCCCAATTTTTAAATGACAAGCTCGATATCATTGTTGCGACAATCGCATTCGGAATGGGAATCGATAAGCCGAATGTTCGTACGGTCATACACGCAAGCCTTCCTGGGAGTGTTGAGGGCTACTATCAAGAGATTGGTCGAGCGGGGCGCGACGGCAAAGAGTCCCACGCCTATTTGATGTATTCTTATGCCGATCAAAAGACGCATGAGTATTTTCTCGATATGAATTATCCAAATGAGTCTTTTTTGCAAAAGATTTACGGTTTTTTAAAGAGTGAAGATCAAAGTAAGGACTATGTTCGAAGTCATTTGAGTTCAATGGATCTCGATGTTTTTGAAAGAGCTCTCGAGCAACTTTGGGTTCATCGTGGAGTATTAATCGATCCTGAAGAAAATATGAAGCTTGGTTCGCCTCACTGGGCTGTGAGCTATCGTGAACAATTGAAGCAAAAGGCTAAACAGCTTGAGCAGATTTTAAGTTACGCAAATGGCGGAACAACTAAACGTTGTCGTATGCAAAGTTTGGTCACGCATTTTGGTGAGCGAATTGAAGAGCAAGCAACCTGCGAAATTTGTGACATATGTAAACCAGACTCTCAACTATCACTTGTCACAAAGCGCGAATTGAATTCAAAAGAACAGAGCTCGGTTCAGAATATTTTTCACGTCTTGTCTTTTGAAAAAACCATGGCAATGGGCCGGCTTTTTGAAAAACTAACAAATGACTCCTCGTCATTGAACCGAAGGACTTTTGAGATTTTGATAGCTGAGCTCGTTCGACTTAAGCAAATTATTATCTTTGAAGATTCTTTTGAAAAGGGAAACGAAGTTATTCGCTACCGTAAGGCCTCGCTCGCGCCCGGAGCTGACTGGAGAAAGCTCGATCTCTCAAGTCTCGCAATCTCTGGTAAGGAAAAGAAATTGCGTACGGCCAAAACGAAAGTTCGGAAGGCAGCAAAAAAACAAGTGAGTCAAGTTTCAGAGATTGAAAAAGATTCTCCTGCTTTCCAAAGATTAAAAGCTTGGCGTCTTGAGCAAGCAAGACATCTTAAGATTCCAGCTTTTAGAATTTTATCTGATCGCGTGATGATGGCCATCTGTGAAAACAAACCCTCGACACCAGCAGAGTTAAAAGAAATTTCGGGAGTGGGTCAAAAGGCCGTCGATCAATACGGCCCTGCTATTCTTGGATTGCTTCAGTCTTAATAGTCTGTGTAGCCCTTCGCACCTGGAGTATAGAAGGTACTTGGATCAGGTTGCTTGAGTGGCTGTTTTGTTTTCATCAGTTCAACCAGATTTGGATTTGAAATGAATGGTCGGCCAAATGCCACGAGATCGCCTTTTCCTTCAACGAGGTCGTGTTCTGCTCTCGCGGCGTCGTATCCACCAGATAAAATGGTATAGCCTTTAAAGGCTTTACGCATTTTTTGTTTCAGATCTGCGCTCACCGGTGGAGCACCCATTGAGCTATGATCTACAATGTGAATATACGCAAACTTAAGTGCTGAAAGTTCACCGGCTAATTTTACGAAAAAATCGTCGATGCCATCAAAGGCTCCCATATCATTAAATGCACCATAAGGAGAGAGTCGGATGCCAAGTCTGTCCGCACCGATGAGGGCCGCTGAGGCTTTCGCAACTTCAAGTACAAACTTCATTCGACCTTCCACAGATCCACCATATGAGTCCGTCCGCTTATTCGCGAGAGGATTCAAAAATTGCTCAATAAGATATCCGTTGGCTCCGTGAAGTTCGACTCCGTCAAATCCTGAATCAATGGCGAGCTTTGCGCTTTTAGCATATTCTTGAACAGCAGCTTTGATTTCTGCTTCGGACATTTCAAGTGGAGCTGGATAATTTTGCATACCCAATTTGTCTGTGTACATTTGTCCCGAAATAGAAATCGCAGAAGGAGCTAAGTGTTTTGCTCCCGCTGGAAAATTTGCAGGATGCGATACGCGTCCCGTATGCATAAGTTGTACGAAAATAGCTCCGCCTTTTGCGTGTACCGCTGTCGTGACTTTTTTCCAGCCAGCTGATTGCTCAGCACTAAATAAGCCTGGTATGCGAGGATAGCCAAGCCCATTTGGTGATGGCGACGTGCCTTCCGTAATGATAAGACCCGCGCCAGCTCGTTGAGAGTAGTACTCAACCATCAGATCATTTGGAATATTATCAGTTGCTCGAGATCGAGTGAGGGGAGCCATAACA
>JAYUEB010000764.1:0-2885 GCA_043739525.1 Bdellovibrionales bacterium | reverse complement strand
ACATGACTCTGCTGGATTCGCGTTCACGCCTAGTGTTGGGACGTGTCGGTGACGAAACTTTACCCGCACAACACTTACTCGAAAAAATTGGTTTTAATTATTTGCATGAGGTCGATCCTTTTGATGGCGGCCCCCATTTCGGAGCTAAACTCGAAGACGTGAGCATCATAAAGTCTGGCAAGTGGCATACTGTTACCAAATCTGAAAAACCAGGCTTTAACAGCACGGCACTTGTTGGCTTTAAGCGCGAGGGCGAATTTCGTGGAATCAATACGCTTTGTAATTTTCAAGATGGTATGATTTCTCTTCCGGCGATGACTCAAAAAGTTTTAGATGTCGAAGCCGGAGAAAAAGTTTTCATTTCGCAAATTCCATAAGGGGCTCAGATGAATGACATAAAGGCGATTACGTTTTTAGGCGACTACATAGATGGCCAATGGGTAAAGTCAGATCGACCCGATGGCGAATTTTCAGACATTAGCCCGTCTGATCTAAAAGATCAGATTATGAAACTCAACTATCGGCATGATCATGTCGAACAGGCTTGTTTAGCGGCTAAGCGAGCATTTAAGACTTGGTCTCAAGTTTCGCTCGAGAGTCGCATTGTTCAAATTCGAAAGCTTAAAGAAGTTTATGTAGCTCATGCTGATCAAATTGCCGAAGTAATCGCGCGCGAAACCGGTAAACCTTTGTGGGAATCGGCGACAGAAGCAAAGTCAATGGTGAATAAAATTGATATCACTCTCGATTTTTCGCTGAAGCTTATCGCTGAAGAGAGAATCACCAATGCGCTACCAAATGTCGACGGATTTATCCGGCACCGTCCACGTGGAGTGATGGCAGTTTTAGGTCCTTTTAATTTTCCGGGTCATTTGCCGAACGGTCATATTATTCCGGCATTAGTCACCGGCAATACAGTCGTATTTAAACCAAGTGAACTGACTCCGGCCATAGGCCAGTTGATGGCTCAACTTTTTGAAAAAGCCGAATTTCCAAAAGGAGTTTTCAATCTCGTTCAAGGTGAAGCTGAAACTGGCCGCAAATTGGTTGCTGATGAAAATGTTGATGGAGTCTTATTTACCGGTTCGTATGAAACGGGTCTCAAAATCAAACAAAAGACAATCGAACATCATTGGAAGCTCCTCGCACTTGAAATGGGCGGCAAAAATGCTTCAATCGTGTGGGACGATGCGGATCTCAACAAAGCGATCTATGAAAGTACCATTGGTTCTTTTATTTCTGCAGGTCAACGCTGCTCTTGTACGAGCCGAATCATTTTACACTCTAAAATTTACGATCAGTTTGTTGAAAAATTTTATGAGACAGCAAAAAAAATTACTATTGGACACTGGAAAGAAAATAATTTCATGGGCCCGTTGATCAATGCTGGCGCCGTAGAAAAGTATTTGCGCTTTCAGGAAATAGCAAGCCGAGAAGGTTGTGAGCGCTTGATGAGAGGCAAAGAGCTTGAGACTTCGCATCGAGGTTACTATGTCACTCCAAGCATTTGTTTAACCAAAAAATTTGATCCTAATTCAGTTTATCAAAAATCTGAAATTTTTGGACCAAACGTTGCGATCTATAAAGTTGATGATTTTGAAGAAGCCCTTCAAATTAATGACTCGACCGGGTTTGGCCTCGTCACTTCAGTGTTTTCAAAAAATCGTAAGCTATATGAAGAAGCTGCGAATAAAGCAAAAGTCGGCATGGTCAATTGGAATCGCACCACCAATGGCGCAAGCTCAAGAATGCCTTTCGGCGGTCTTGGTAAGTCTGGCAATGATCGCCCAACGGCTCATCACGCGGTTTTTTATTGTACTATCCCGGTCTCGTCACTTGAAGACACCACGGGATTTGATTCAAAAGCGACAATGCCTGGCTTAACTTATGATCCTATAAAATAAGATGGAGACAATTTGAAGAAATTTTTGGTGATTATCATGTTGTTAGGCTTGCTCGCAGTTGCGGGTGCAGCTTTTGAGGCAGTTCTGTTTGTTTCTTCGCGCCCTTCAGCAGTCAAAGAAGAGGTTGTGTTTGAGGTTACTCCAGGAGTCAGCCTTAAAAGAATCTGTCGCATGCTCGCTGAACAGGGGCTTGTTACCAGTGCATTTAAATTTCAGATTTACTCGCGTCTGTCTTCAAACAAGCGCGTGCGCACAGGAGAGTATTTGCTGGCAAAAGACATGACTCCCAAAGATATTCTTGGAGTTTTAGATTCGGGTAAAAGTATTGAGTATCCACTGACAATTCCCGAAGGCTACAATAAGTGGGATATCGCGGAGCTGTTGAAAAAACAAAAGCTTGGTTCGCGCGATGAATTTTTAAAGCTGGTCGATAATAAAGTTTTTATTAAAGAGTTACTTGGCGAAGACGTTCCGAGCTTAGAGGGCTATTTGTATCCCGAGACTTACTATCTCACTAAATATACCGGCGCACGTGGACTAGTTAAGGCAATGGTCGCAAGATTTCTCGAAATTTATCCGACGATCGAACAGAATCCCAATATCAAAATGACTCGACAACAACAGGTGATTCTCGCCAGTATCATCGAAAAAGAAACTGGAGCCGACAACGAACGTCCCCAAGTTGCGAGTGTATTCTACAATCGCACTCGTATAAAGATGAAATTGCAGACAGATCCGACGGTGGTTTATGGAATTCTCGACAGCGGAAGAAAGTATGATGGCAATATTCACAGGTCTGATCTCGAAACTCCGACGAGATATAATACCTATACGATTTATGGATATCCATATGGACCGATTTCAAATCCTGGTAAAGCGTCGCTCTACGCGGCTCTTCATCCAGCACAAACCGACTTTCTGTATTTTGTCAGTCACAATGATGGTACCCACGTCTTTTCAAAAGATTTAAAAGGACACCAA
>JAYUEB010000763.1:0-8667 GCA_043739525.1 Bdellovibrionales bacterium | reverse complement strand
TTATTTTAGAAAGATACCCCGAAATTAAACAAGCTTGGCATTTTTGTGGTCCGGGTCATAGCTTCGACCATATTAAGAAGTGCCTTGGCAGCGACGAGAAACTCAGAATATGTTTAAGCTTTGAAGATTGGCTGACTCAGGTCATTTCAAAAGCTTAAAAAGGGACAGCTCATGAAAATGCAATCGAAAGAACTCTTTGAACGCGCCTTAAAAGTTTCTCCTGGAGGGGTGCACTCTCCAGTTCGAGCTTTCAAAAGTGTCGGTGGGACTCCGCAATTTTTTTCAAGCGCAAAAGGTGCTTACCTCACCGGTGTTGAGGGCGAAAAATTTATCGATTTCTGTCAGAGCTTTGGCCCATTGATCTTGGGACATTTAGATGACGAAGTTTTGGAGGTCGTGAAGGAGACAATCGAAATGGCTTGGAGCTTTGGAGCTTGCGAACCCTATTCACTTGAACTTGCCGAATGGATGACCTCAAGACTTCCTTGGGTTCAGAAATTACGTTTTGTCAGTAGTGGAACAGAAGCGGTGATGAGTGCCATTCGAGTGGCTCGCGGCTTTACTAAAAAAAATAAAATCTTAAAATTTTCAGGCTGCTATCACGGTCACGTGGATTCACTTTTAGTAAAAGCTGGGAGCGGGCTCGCAGGTCTTGCCGCTAGCGACAGCGCCGGAGTGAGTGAGAGTACGGCAAATGAAACTTTAGTTGCCATGCTCGATGACGAAAATGCTTTTATTGAAATCGTAGAAAAAAATAAGTCGACTCTCGCTGCAGTTATTATTGAACCCTTACCTGCGAACTACGGACTGCTTTTACAAAGAAAAGAATTTTTACAAAAAATTGCAGAAGTCTGCAAAAAGAATTCAGTCCTTTTAATATTTGACGAAGTTATTAGCGGCTTTCGAGTTGCAATGGGCGGCATGGCTGAAGTTCTTGGAATTCAACCCGATCTTGTCACCTATGGTAAGGTGATTGGTGGGGGATTTCCAGTTGGATGCTATGGAGGTCGAGGTGACATAATGGATTATGTGGCGCCTAGTGGGCCCGTTTACCAAGCCGGAACTTTAAGCGCAAACCCGGTAGGAATGAGAGCTGGTCTCGCGACCCTTAAAAAAGTTGAAAAAGAAAAGGTCCATCAAGTTTTAGAAAAGCGAACGACTCGCTTTACTTTTGAACTTGAGAAGCTTTTAAGAGAGTACGTAGGACCAATGAAAGTCATTCATCAAGGTTCTATTTTTTGGATGCATTCGGATCTCGGGCACACGATTCGCAAGTACGAAGATATTAATAAAGATCACGCCGAAAACTTTAAACGCATTTTTCACGCGGCCTTGAAGCAAAACATTTATCTTGCACCAAGCGGCTATGAAGTTGGATTTTTGGGTTTTGCACATTCGGATTCAATTTTGGACGAGTGTCTAACTAAAATGAAGGTCGCCTTAAAAACATTATGACTGACGACTCCACGCCTTTAAAAAAGAAACTGCCTTCATTTAAGCTCATCGCAGTTTTTGTTTGGCTGACTTTAAGTCTTGCGCTTGCAGGGTGGTGGCTGTTATTTGGACTCAAACAGATTGATAAGATTGCCGGCCTTCAAAATGCCTCAGCTCAAGATATTTTGCGCCAGCATCGCATGCTGATGAGTGAGGGTGGATTTTTATTTGGTCTGCTACTTGTTGGTGGAATAACGCTTCTTTATTATATTTCTGTTGAAATGAGTCGCGCAAAACAAGTTCAGACTTTTTTTGCGGCATTTACCCATGACCTCAAGACCTCACTCGCATCTTTGCGTTTACAAGCTGAGGCGCTCGAAGAAGACCTGAAAGATCATCAGAGTAAATTCACAAAGCGAATTATTCGAGACACTGTAAGACTGGAACTGCAGCTTAACAATTCACTGACACTTGCTCAGGATGACGATAGTAAGTTTTTCTTTGAAGATCTCTCATTAAGAAAAGCAATTGAGGGTATGAAGCAGCAGTGGGCCGATCTTGAGATCGATGTCAAAAACGACTGCATTTTAAAAGTGGACACAAGGGCCCTTGAGAGTATTTGTAAAAACATTATTCAAAATGCCATTATTCACGGCCACGCGACAAAACTTGAAATTCAAAGTCAAAAGTCGAGTAATGAATTAGTTCAGATTGATTTTCGAGATAATGGCGACGGCTTCAAAGGCAAAGAAAAATTATTGGCTAAACTTTTTGTGCGTCACTCGAGCACAAGTGGAACCGGTATCGGCCTTTATCTTGTTAAAAATTTGAGTCAGCGTTTAGGCGGTAATCTTCAGTTTTCAGGCTTAGATAAAGGTTTTATTGTATCTCTTTATTTGCCGGGGAGACTTGCATGACCGGCGATTCAAAACGCATTCTGTTTGTTGAAGATGATTTAGGACTTGGCGAAACTTTGTACGAGCGTTTGCAAAAAGAGAATTATTTGGTTGATTGGTGTAAAACGATTCATGAAGCTACTCAAAAGCTTGAAGAAAAGAAATTTCAGCTCGTTATACTTGATTTGGGTTTACCTGATGGTTCGGGATTTGATCTGGCGAAAGTGATTCGCAAAAGTAGTGCTACTCCGATTGTTTTTATGACCGCAATGAATACCGCCGAAAATCGTCTTGAGGGTTATGAGTTAGGCGCTGAGGAGTTTATTCCAAAGCCATTTCATCTCAAAGAATTATTGATGAGGGTGAAGCATGTTCTCGACAATCACTCGGGGCTCGAGCTACTGAAAGTAAATAGGAGGCTGATTCATTTCTCTTCGCAAACCATTGAACACGAAGATGGTAGAGAGGAGCAGATTGCAAAAAGAGATTTTGATCTGCTTAAGCTTTTGATTCAATCTTCTCCCAAAATTCTTAGCCGCGACGAGATTTTAAATTTAGTCTGGGGAGAAGATAAGTTTCCGTCACATCGAACAGTCGACAATACAATAGTACGTCTTAGGCAAGCACTTGGCGATGGAAGCGATGAAATTATTCGCTCTGTTAGAGGTGTTGGATACCAATGGTCATTACAAAAAAAGGAATCTCATGAGTAATACAAAATTTCAAAACGCCCTTAAAAAGATTCCGCAGAAAACTCCACCTATTTGGTTTATGCGCCAAGCAGGACGTTATCACAGCCACTATCAAGCTTTAAGAGCTAAGCATTCGTTTATGGATTTGTGTAAAGTTCCAAAGCTTGCTGCTGAAGTCGCTTTGGGGCCGATAGCTGATTTTGATTTTGATATCGCAATTTTGTTTAGCGATTTGTTATTTCCGCTCGAGGCCATGGGAATGGGTCTTACATACGATCCTGGCCCAAAGCTTGGTTGGCATCTTGAGCCCGGAAAAATGAAAGATCTCATTTCAGTTGAAAAGGCAATGCCCGCACTCCAGTTTCAAAAAGAGGCAATGATTGAGACACGTAAGATTTTGCCTGAAGACAAAAGCCTCATTGGTTTTGTCGGTGGGCCATGGACTTTATTTGCATATGCAATGGAGGGTGGCCACAAAGGCGAACTCCACATAGCAAAAAAGAATATCAATATGTTTAAGCCATTTTGCGACATCCTGATTCCGATTTTAGTAGAAAATATCAAACTTCAACTTGAAGGTGGAGCCGAGATCGTCATGATTTTGGATACTGCGGCGGGTGAGCTTTCGCCACAGGTTTTTAAATTTGATGTTGTTCCTCAACTTGAAAAATTGGCTTCGCATTTTCATCACAAAGTCGGTTACTATGGAAAGAATATTCAAGCTGCACATTTAAACCATAGTCTGTTTGAATCACATCGCTTTGCAGGCGTTGGCGTCGATCATCGCTGGCATCTTCCAGACTTGCTGAAAATCACTAAGCATGGATTCGTGCAAGGAAATTTCGATCAGTCCCTCTTATTTTTGTCTGAAAAAGAGTTTCTGATTTATCTGAATCGTTTTGTCATGGATTTCACGAAATTGACAGATATTGAACGGGCCGGTTGGGTTTGTGGACTTGGTCATGGAGTTTTGCCCGCGACTCCTGAGGCAAATGTACGAGCCTTTATTAAAACGATCCGCGAGGTATTTAGATGAACACAAGAGAGCTTTTTAAGAAGTATGATGTGCCTGCACCTCGATATACGAGCTATCCAACTGTTCCTTATTGGACGGATAATCCAACGACAGATCAGTGGATTCATGAATTAAAAAAATCTTTTGCGTCGCCAGATATGACCTGGTCTATGTATTTGCATATTCCTTTTTGTGAAACACTCTGCACATTTTGCGGTTGCAATACTTCAATTACGAAAGATCATAATCGAGAAATTCCTTATAAAAATATTATTCTCAAAGAGTTTCAAAACTATCTCAAGCGCGTACCCGAGATGAGAGATAAAACTTTGAAACAAATGCATTTTGGTGGCGGGACTCCCACATTTTTGAAAGCCGAAGTCTTAAGTGAATTGGTGAGCGCCATTTTCAAAGAAATTAAGCGTGATCCAAAGCATTTTGAGGGTTCAATTGAAGTTGATCCTCGTCGCACCAATGAAGAGCAACTCAAAGTATTGGCTGGTTTGGGATTTAATCGAGTGAGCATGGGGGTTCAGGATTTTGATCCTGAAGTTCAGCGACTCGTGAACCGTATACAGCCACAAGAGCAGACTGCCCGTATTACCGAGCTTGCTCGTAAACACGGTTACACTTCTGTGAACTACGATTTGATCTATGGTCTCCCAAAACAGACGAATGAATCCATGCGAAAGACAGCGGAACTCACTTGCCAGATGAGACCAGATCGCATTGCGCTTTATAGTTTTGCATTGGTTCCTTGGATTAAACCTGCTCAACGTCTTTTTAAAGATGAGGATTTGCCAACGGGTGACGCGAAACGCGAACTCTACGAGATCTCACGAGAGATTTTATTAAAAGATGGATATCTGGAAATTGGCATGGACCACTTTGCGTTACCGAATGATCCACTTGCGCTCGCTGATAAAGGTCGAAAGCTCCATCGTAATTTTATGGGTTATACTGAGGAGCGAACAAATGTATTGTTGGGTCTAGGTGTGAGTGCGATATCTGAGGCACCAGGCTGTTTTCATCAAAACGAAAAAGCTTTGCCAGTTTATGAACGAAGAATTGAAAATGGGGAGATTCCGACTTTGAGAGGACACCTTCTTTCAGATGAAGATAAAGTTCGTCGTGAACAGATTCTGAAATTTATGACAAGATGGGAAGTCGAGCTTGAGAGTGACAAGCAAACTCAAGATGTTCGAAGTTTTCTTGCTCAACTTGAGAATGATCATCTCATTGAGTTTCATGGGCACACACTTAAGCTTACCGAGATCGGCAAACCTTTTTTAAGAAATGCTTGTATGGCTTTGGATCAAAGGCTTCGAAATCAAGCTCCTCAAACAAAAGTATTTTCGTCATCTGTCTAAGATTGAAGGGTAGTCAATACGATGAGCGTGGATCCTCTTCAAAAAAAGCGAGTACGAATTGTTGGGGCGGGCTTCTCTGGGCTTACTTGCGCCTACTTTTTTGTGAAGGCGGGATACGAAGTTGAAATTTACGAGAAGGGCCCACGTTCAGGTGGACTTGTTCAGACTTTTAAAACTCCGTATGGCCTTGTCGAAAGCGCGGCAAATGCTTTGCTGAGTTCGGAGCGTCTGAATGATTTGGCAAAAGATATAGGGCTTGATTTGCTTCCAGCTTCAAAACTTTCAAAAGCACGTTTTATTTTTCGAGACCGCCCATCGCGGTTTCCGGTCCGAGGGCTTGAGCTTTTTTCTTTTCTGAAGTTTCTTTTTAAGATGGTTTTCAATCGAGAATCAATTGTGCCCCGAGCAGGTGAAAGTATTCGCGAATGGGGCACGAGAACACTTTCTCCAACTCTTAGCTTTTTTACTCTTGAGACGGCTCTTCAGGGCATTTACGCCGGCGATCCTGAGAAGATGAGCGCCTCGCTTATCCTAGGGAAGTTGTTCAATCGAGAGAAGAAGTCAAAACAATCGAGCGTTTCTCCACTTGGAGGAATGGGCGAGTTGATTACAAAGCTTGAGGACTATCTCAAGCAAAAGGGTGTTCAATTTTTTTTCGGTGAAAGTCTCAATCTAAAAGAGCTTACAAGTCCTCTGGTTTTGGCGACACCCGCCTATGAGTCGGCAAAAATTTTAGAGTTTTTAGACCCACGACTATCTTTAGAGCTTTCAAAAATAGAATATTTACCGATGATCTCAACCAATGTTTTTTTTGATAAAAATGCTTCTTGTTTAGAGGGGTTTGGTTGTTTATTTCCTCCGGATAAATCAAATACAGTGCTGGGAGTTTTGTTTAATCATTGTATTTTTGAAGGTCGGGTCAAAAACTCGATTTCAGAAACCTGGATGATGGGTGGCGCTTTCGTCAAAAATCGACGAGAGTTTTTAGCTCAATCAGATCACGAGATTTTGACGATGGTTTTGGATCGACGACGACTTCTTCTTCCTTCATTGAGAAAAAAAACCACTCAAGATTTGATGACTGAAGTTTTGCATACCAAAATCACCAGGTGGGAAAAGGCATTCCCATTTTATTCCGTTCAGCTTGAATCTATCTTGAGTGGACTTGAGTCAGTAAATAAAAATATTATTTTACACGGAAATTACTTAGGTGAGTTAGGTCTTAGTAAAATTTTAGACCGATCAAATCGTATCGTTGAACAGCTTAAATTGGGAGAAAGTTAATGGCAAAAGTGGGTGTGCTCCTTATTAATATTGGAACTCCTAAGACCAACTCACCCGATGATGTCGGGAGATATCTCTCAGAGTTTTTGATGGACCCGTTTGTCGTCGATATTCCTGCAATTTTGAGGTGGATTTTAGTAAAAGTGCTGATTGTGCCTCGAAGAAAATTCGCTTCTAGTGAAGCCTATAAAAAAATCTGGCTTAAAACTGGGTCTCCACTTTTAGTGAATAGTGAAAATTTGGCTCGCAGCCTTTCATCGCAACTGGGTGATCGCTTTTCGGTGAGAATCGGCATGCGCTACTCAGAACCTTCGATCATGACGGCGGTCAGCGAATTTCAAAAAGAAGGAGTCACTCGTATTGTGGTGGTTCCGATGTATCCGCAATTTGCGGACAGTAGTACGACTTCAAGTCTTGAAAAGCTTAAGACGCTGCCGAGCCCATTACCATATTCGGTCGTTGAAGCCTTTTACGATCAGCCTGGTTTTATCGACTCTTTCGCTGAAGTGATTCGTGATAGTCTAAATTCAAAAGAGATCGATCATTACCTTTTTAGTTATCATGGTTTGCCTGAGCGTCAGATTCAAAGGCTTCATCCAGAACATTGCTTCAAAACCCCCAATTGTTGTGAAACGATGTCGGAGAAGAATAAGTACTGCTATCGCGCCCAATGCGTTCAGACCACTCGTAAAATTGTTGGCGCCTTAGGTCTGAAGCCTGACCAATATAGTTTTTCGTTTCAATCTCGACTTGGACGAACGAAATGGATCGATCCCTATACTGACTTTCGGCTCCCTGAATTGGCTCAAAAGGGAGTTAAAAACTTGGCCGTTATTTGCCCTTCGTTTGTGGCTGATTGTCTCGAAACTCTTGAAGAAATTGGCATTCGAGGAAAGGCCGATTTCATTAAAGCAGGAGGCGAGAACTTGTATTTGGTGCCATGCCTCAATGCCCACCCGAAATGGTCGAAATCACTGGCTCAAATGATTGAGCAGCAGGCCTTGCTGTAATATATACGAATTTGAAGCGATTTGTTGGACCTCCTAGGGCTCTTAAGCTATAGAAAACATCAAGATGTTCCACTTTTTTAGCTTCATCATTTTGTTCAGTCTGTCTGTCCTGGGTTCGATCCCGACAGAGCAATTTTATTATGAAACAGCACTTCAGCCTGATAAAGATTTCATTCGAAAAAATCAGCAGGTCATTGCTGAGCGCGCTCACGAATCTGAAAACTACTGGGGTGTTCATTTAAGTGAAAAGGTAAAAATTGAAATTCAGCCAGTAAGTGAAAATCCCTATCTGTTTCAGTGCTCACGTATTTACGATTCAAATCATATTTACGCTCAGTCGCCTGATTCGCTTCGTCATCTCAATGGTCCGCAGCGAAAGGCATTTAACTCGAGATGTCTTAGTACTGGCTATGCTGATCTCACTTCGACGATCATTCACGAGTACAATCATATTTTGCATTTACGTTATGTCGGTTCAGGTCCTAATCCCGTTCGCTGGGTTTGGGAGGGAGCTGCTCAATATCTTTCAAGAGAAGTTCAAAGTGAGCCCACTCGTCGCAGTTACTCATTTTCTCTTAGAGACTTTACGTCTATCAATTTGTGTAAGTCGGTTCCGCCAGAGGATTTGACTTCTGAGGTCGGTGGATTGGCAGTTTCTTATTATGAAAGTACAAAGCCGAAAGTTCTCTTAAGCCTTGCTAAGGCCCAAAATCCAAATGAAGTGAAGAAAGTCTTAGACGCAAATCGCTTACCTTGTGTCCTTTCTAAAAATATTTTACTAGGTGAACTTAAGCGTAATCTTCCCGATGAATCTCGGCTTCGCTAAGGGATCGTCTACCTAAGTATTGACTCCTTTCGAAAAGGCGATAGCCTGGATCAAAAGAGGTGTTAAATGAAAAATCTCGTCGCATTTATTATCTTAAGTTTGCTGTCAGCTCAGATTTATGCAGACACTTGTGATTCAAT
>JAYUEB010000762.1:0-2889 GCA_043739525.1 Bdellovibrionales bacterium | reverse complement strand
GGAATCGTGATGATTGGAACAAGAGCTGATGGAATATGCCAAAGAAACAATAGAATAATTAAGCTTACAACAATGAGCTCTTCAAATAAGGTGCTTTTGAGAGTTGTAATAGCTCGCTCTATTAAATTTGACCTGTCGTAGACTGAAACGATCTTCACTCCTTCGGGTAGAGTCTTTTGCACCTCAGCTAACTTTTCTTTTACCCGGTGTATGACTGCGGGAACATCTTCGCCTTGTCTCATGATGATGCTACCGCCTACGGTGTCGCCTCGGCCATTAAAGTCCGTGATTCCCCGACGCATCTCAGGCCCAACAGAAACTGTGGCGAGCTGCTTAACTAATATCGGAGCACGACTTCTAGGATTATAAAATACAACTGCATTTTCAATATCTTCAACTTTATCAACAAGCGCGCGACTTCTTACCATCGCCTCTGTTCCCGAAAATTCAATGGTTCGCCCACCACTCTCTTGATTTGAATTCTTTACTGCTTCCATCACTTGATTCATCGTGAGCTGAAATTGCTGAAGCTTTGTGGGATCAACTTTGATTTGATATTGCTTTACAAAACCACCAACCGCAGCAACCTCTGCAACTCCTGAAACTGATTGAAGTTGAAATCGAATCAGCCAATCTTGCATGGATCTTAGATCGGCGGGATTAAAACGGTTAGACTCATCACGAAGAACATATTGATAAACCCAACCTACGCTGGTGGCATCGGGCCCAATTTCGGTTTTGACTCCATTGGGAAGCTGAGAAGAAATGCGATTTAAACTTTCAAGAACTCTGCTGCGTGCCCAATAGAGATCAACTCCATCTTCAAAAATGACATAGACATACGAGAAGCCATAATCCGAAAAACCTCTAACACTTTTCACACGAGGAGCTCCCAACATCGACGAGACGATAGGATAGGTCACTTGGTTTTCCATGATGTCAGGAGATCTATCCCACTTTGAATACAAGATGACTTGGGTATCAGATAGATCAGGTATGGCATCCATCGGCATGTGGTTAAGTGCATATGCACCTAACAGCAGAAAGACAAAAGTGATCGACAGAACTAAGAACCGATTGTGTGCTGAGAACTCAATGATCTTTTTGATCATTTTCTATCCTTACCCGGCATACACATAGCCATTGGCACGTCCCAATGCTGATCCTTAGGACAAGATGGATTTAATGACTTCGTTTTTCCCGGTGCAGGCTCCGAAGTAGCTCGAATTTTCGCTTCAGAGTCGATCAAGAAATTTGGACCTGAGCTTATGAATTGCCCAGGCGCTAGGCCTGATAGAACTTCGTAGAAACCTTCAGTCTTAAGACCGAGCTTCACAGGCTGAGCGGTCAGCTCATTTCCTTCTTGGAATAGATAAACTAAGTCGCCACTTCCAGTGTGGAGCACAGCACTTTCAGGAATACTAACGCGATCTTTCAATTCAATTTGAACGATACCACTAAACGTAGTTTCAGAAGTAAGTCCACTTTGTCCCTTTTTTATCGTACCTAGAACACGAATCGTTCGACTTGTTGGATCTACAATCGAATCAACGCTCGTGATGACTCCCGAAATTTGTCCTTCTTCAACAATGGTACTAACCCCGTGAAATGAAACCCCAGATTTAATGTACTTCAGATCACTTTCATAAACTTGAAAAGCCACACTAGTGGGAGACAACAGGCGTCCAGAAATCGGAATCGAAACGACAAGGTTCATTCGTTCGACTTGTTGCCTCTGAACACCAAGAAGGCCCGTTTGATTCTGTGAAATCTGGATGCTTGCTCGATTATTCTGTTGAGCCTCAACTTCTTGAGACTTTACCTGGACAAGCTTCATATGGCAGATTGGACATTCACCTGCGTGATCAGAATGAATTTGTGGATGCATGGGACAGGTCCAATAGCTTGATGCTTTTAGTTGTGAGTATGTGACTTTTTCTTTTGGATCTTCTTTTTGAAAAAACTTTTTAGCTGCCCAAAGCCCCACTAGAGCGAGAACAACAATAATACCAATCCATTGCTTTTTCATGGTTGCCCCTTAGATCTGAAGCTCGCAAGCTCAGCGACTGTTTCTTCAAATTGCTCTCGTAATTTGAGAGTTTTCAATTTTAAATCAGGAAATGCCTCCATTGCATCACGATGATCTTGAATGGATTCCATATCTCTCGGCGCAATATTTTGTACAAGACGCATACGCTTTTCGGCTCGCGGCAATAGCTTTTTATTAATTTGCTCTAGTTGCTTCTTGAGTGATTGAGCTTTTGCAAAAAGAGAAGCCTTTCGAGAATCAATTCTTAGTTTCTCAAGGTCAAATTCAATTTCGCCCTTTTGTCTTTCTGCTGCCGCAGTCGTTGCAGCCGCATTTGGTTCCCAAAAGAAAACAAAAGGCAAAGAAACTCCAATCATCATTTCTCCATAACGAGGATTTAGACTTGTTCCACCCATTTCTCTATAGCGAAAGTTCAAGTCCGGTAGCCATGACGACTTTGCCTCCGACTCACGGGCCTTGAGGTTTTCAAGATCAAATCTTTTCGATTCAAGTTGAATGGGTCGAGATAAAGAATCTAAATTTGGAATTTCCGAAATGGGAGGAGCAATAAGTGCAGGCTTAAAACTACTCGGATCATTTCCAGAAAATTCAGCCATCTGAATTTGTTTTTCTCGAAAAACTTCCTCTTGCTCGATGATTTCATTTTCTAAGAGATCGAGGTCAGACTCAGCTTTTAGCACATGAATCTTCAAAAATGAATCTGACCTAGCACTGGCATTGCTCAATTTAAGATGTTGTTGAATTGCACTTTTACGTTTGTTTAAAAACTTGATACGCTCTTCACTTAGCCAAAGAGAAACATAAAGAAGACGAGCCTTCGCAAGTAATTCAGTTTTCGC
>JAYUEB010000761.1:0-2896 GCA_043739525.1 Bdellovibrionales bacterium | reverse complement strand
CCATAAATTGGCAAGGACACGAAATTGCGGAACTGTGAGATCTGCAGAGCGAAGCTTGCGTAATTCGACGCGCACTTCTTTCATTGCCATTGGGATCGTATCCAAAAATAAACATGCGATTTCAAGATCTGTGAAGTCTGCGGCAATAAGGTTTGATTTGGTAAACCCATTCTTCTTCGGCTTCTCATTTAAGATCTCTAAGTTTTGCATGATTATTTCGCCGCTCCGGTAAATTGAAAGCCACCTTCGCTTTGGTTTGTACTATAGATACAATTAAACGCCTCTTTCGAATCAACTGTTTGAGTTGATTTAAAGTTTGTGCAGTCAATCATCAAAATCGCTTGGCCTGTCCCTGAAACTGTAATCTGGTCGGTACCATTGAGCGTTTTGCTTACTTCATTCCAGGCAACGTTACGAATCCCAATATTTACACCGCGACCAGGAAGATCGGCGAAATCAACAATAGTTACTGTTACGTTCTGCTCACTTGGAGAAATAAATAAATCGACGAGTTCGTCATTAGTCGATCGTGCCGGAAACATTACTTGCAAATTTATCGCTGAAGAATCTTGCCCGTTAGGATACTTCTGGCTCACTTTTTGGTGAATGATCTTTCCGGTTTTAGCATCTTTCACATCCTGAGTGAGATACGCCGGAAAAGTCTTGCGTACAGCTGCTCGAGCAGAAGCATCATCAGCAGGATCTTGAGAGTTATTAGCATCAAGAGTCGCGTTTGACTCGGCAACAAGGCCAGCGCCCGTCGTCGCAATGTGAGTACAGTGAATCGATTTATTTTGATTAGCAAAAGTACATGCAAGGTTCAGAGGAACATTGACCGTAGTGGGAGTTCCAGATTGTCCAAGTGTCGTTTCCGGAATTTGACTAAGACCGGTGAGCGAATTGCTGTCGAAATCGAGATTCGCGCCGCTATTAACTAATTGCACGGCACCGCCGTAATTTAAGCTCACGGTAACAGAATTGCCCGGAACAACTAAATCTAAAAAGTCTTCTGCCGTTCCTTTGCGCGGTTTGAGAATCAAAATATGAACGGGTTTTGTTTGATTATTTAATTTGAAAGTTGTCGTTCCGATAAAAGACATAACTTGATTCATGCTGGGATCCGCTGAAGAAGCCTTCGTATGCACTTTGGCAGCGATGTCAGAAAGTACTCCGCCGTTTTTTGCTAAGGTAAAGTTTAGAACGTTCGTGCTTGAAGATGCTGATTGAATCGTCCCGCCGTTCATGGCGCCGTTCAAAATCGTTGCTGACAAATTCAAGGTTTGAGTTCTAGAATTAGCTGTCTGAATCAAAATTTGAGCCGTGTAATTCCCGGTAGTGGGATCGTAGTTGGGAGTTGAGACAATCGTGTCAGTCACAAAACTAACTTTACTTCCTTCATTCAGATAATCAATGTATCCGACGAGAGTGGCTGCCGCTGTTCCTGCGGTTCCATCGGTATTTTTTTGTGGTAACATTTTTGATACCAAAGAGATCTGTATCGCACCCAGAGGATTTCCGGCGTTGTCATTTAAAACGCCCGAGTAAGTTCCAGCCGCAGAACTCTGCTGGGCTTTCTGGTTTTGTGCGAGCTGTTTTTTAAAGTCATCGGCATTTTGATCTTTCGAACAGCCGATACTGAGGCCGCCACTCATTATGGCAGCTGAAACCAGGGCCATCAATTGGTAAAAAAAGTTAAGTTTCATAAAATTCCCTCATATATAAAGTAAAATGATAAATTAAATTAAAACTACATTCTCAATCTTAAAATTCCTTGAACACCAAGTCCGTTTAAATTCGCTCCAGAGACACTTCCGTAAACATCGTCAATGCCTAATCCCAAAATCAGATCACTGCTTCCTACAAGTTTTGACAATTGTGGTGAGTGATACAAGAGATCGAGACTTCCCTCGATCGGAAAGCCGTAAGCGCTTACGCCATTGTCGAGTTCAGTGCGAGAAGCCGCAATCCAAGTCGGAAGAATAAAAAGGCCAACCGCAGGCTCTAGATTGAATGGCATGAGTTTACGAGCCGTGTACTCAGCACCGATGCGAACTGAAAAAAGATTTAAAGTTTCGTGTGCGCTTGATCCGCTAAATGGTGCGGAACGTTCAAGGCTCATATATGACAAACCGAACTTCGAAGAGATATCGCCACTACTGCCGACATCAAATGATTTGGTAATATAATTGACCGATACTAAGGGGATACCTTCTCGACCAAAATCACTTGAATCTGAAAGATAGCTAGGAAGGTTGAAGTTTTTAGGCGTCCAGTTAGATGCAGTGAATTCATACTCATGTGGCTTTTTCTCAACTGGACCCACTTCAATAATTTTAATTTCGCTTTGAGAAATTGGTAAATTATAAATGTTTTGCTCTTCGACTGCAGGAGTGCGCTTCTTAGCTTTTTTCGCAGCATAGGCCGAGTGCGCAAAGCTCGAAATCAAAATAACACTTAACAAGAATTTAGTTAGTTTCATTTTTTCTCCACAAGTAAATCAATCAAATTTGAAAGCGATTGTCCTGACGCCACAAAGTAATTGGCCATTGCAAGAATTGTATTATATTCGGTCTGAAAAAAGGACTGATCTGCAGTGAGCTGCGACGTCTGAACTGTCAAAAAAACTAAGAAATCAATTGTTGCCAATCGGTAATTTCGTTTCGCTTCAGCCACTGACTCGCGAGCCAAATTTGAGGCTTCTTCAGCAGAGGCAAGAGAAGCATCAGAGCTTTCGAGAGTCTTTCGAGCCGTGAGCTGAGCCAGCTGCAAGGTTTCAGTTTCGCCGCGAGCTAAATATTCTAACTGGTAATCTTGCGAAGCAAGTCCTCGTTGTTCATAAGAAGACGAGAAGCCGCTAAAGATTGGGATAGTCAACTGAAGTCCCACCGACCAAAAC
>JAYUEB010000760.1:0-8694 GCA_043739525.1 Bdellovibrionales bacterium | reverse complement strand
AATAAAACACACCCAGTTGAACTTTCTTAATTTTTAAATACTCAAGATCTTTATTTGGAAAGGGAACGAATGACAGGGCAAAATCGACGCTTCCCTCTAAGACACGAACCTCGGCTTCGCCCGAATCGAGATCGTAGAAATCGATTCCGCCGTTCATCTCTTGGGAGATAGCCCCGGCGATTGAAATTGAAAAAATCTCTGCAAGACCGACTCTCGCAAATGATCTCTTCTGTAACAAATTACTTTCATCTTTAAGGCCTTTAACAAGAGCAAGAATCTCCTTACTTTTTTGGTAGAGTTTTTTGCCAGCCTCGGTGAGCTCAAGCCCCCGACCTTGTGGGCGCAAAATCTGTTCGCCCAGCTCATCTTGCAAAACAGACATAGCCTTTGAAAGGCCACTATGAGAAATATTGAGAATTTCAGAAGCTTTCGTCAAGCTTCCAGTCTCGGCAATCAAACAAAAGTAACGAAGACGATCTGTATCCATAAGTTACATATTATCAACTATTATACACTTTTGTTCAACATAAACTTTAGGTATTTTAGTCTCCAGAAAGTGAGCCGAATGAACTCAAAATCGCACTCGTTTATTTTAGGTTGTGGAAACTTTGGCGGCATCGGAAGCCTTCCCGAATTGCTCGGTCTCGGCGAAAGTAAAATGGAGGCATTTGAACTTTTAGATCTAGCTCAAAAACTAGGAATAAATAAATTTGATACCGCGAATTCATATGGCGGCGGCCTAAGTGAAACCTACCTGGGTGAATGGATCAACCAACAGGGCTCTGATTATCGAAGCAAAATACAAATTCATTCGAAAGTTGGGAATCCTTACGGAACCTCACCTGGCAACAACCCACTCAGCGAGCCAGAAATTCTGAATCAACTTCAAGGCTCATTAGGACGCCTCAAGACAAACCATCTCGATGTCTATTATATTCACCAGCCTGACCCACTCACAAGAATCGAAGAAACCATACGCGCTCTAATCAAATGTATTCAAAATAAGAAAGTCAGACAGTTCGGCTTATCGAACGTAAACCTGAGCTATCTAAAAACGTTTATTTCAATACTAGGAAATGAATATTTCTCTTATCTTTTTGGAGTCCAAAACGAATTCAACTTTTTAAATCAATGCGATTCTGACGAACTCATTCCTTATATCAAATCTAAAAATCTTCATTATGCCGCTTTTAGCCCGCTTGCGGGAGGCTTATTAAGCGGAAAATACGATCTCGAAAAACCGTTTCCAAAAGGTAGTCGCTTAAGCCTAAGAGCGGATCCCTATCGATCTCTTTTAAACACTCAAGCTTTTGAGAAAATAGCCGAACTCGAAATAATAGCCAGAAGCCATAAAAGACACCTACCAGAACAAGCTATTCGATTTGTTTTACAAGAAACGGACTTCGTCATCATCGGACCTCGAAAAAAGGAGCACTATGAAAATCTTGGTTTTAAATTCGACCGAGCTTAAGACACTTCTCGATCTAGATCAGCTAAGAGAAGCAATGAAAAGAGCTCTCGCTTCAATATCAATGCGAAAAACAAAAAACTTTTCAAGAAAGGTTTTTCCTCTCAGCTCAAATCAATCACTGGGAATTATGCCGGCTTTAAATGAGAGCCGTGAACTCATGGGATACAAAGCTGTCACAGTATTTCAATCAAACTCAGAGCGCGGACTTAACCCACATCAAGGAGTCGTGACGCTCCTTAATTTTAATACCGGAGAAATTAAATGCATTTTAGAAGGCTCAACTATTACGTCGCTCAGAACGGCTGCCGTTAGCGCCGCTGCGACTGATGCATTAAGCTTACCGGATTCAAAAATTCTGACCATTTTGGGTTCAGGGAGACAGGCTTATGAACACATCAAGGCGATCAGCAAAATTCGAAAGTTAGAAGAAATTCGCATTTTCAATAGATCAATCCCCAATGCCGAAAAGCTAATAGAAACTGTATCTCGAGAAACCAATTCAAAATTTGTTATTTCAACAAATCTCGAACAATCAATACGAGACGCAGACATTGTGGCTACCTGCACTTCATCGAGTGAAATACTCTTTAAGACTTCAGCGCTCAAAAAAGGCGCCCATATTAATGCAATAGGTGCTTGTCGCCCCGGATACCGCGAGATCGAAATTATTCCCGATAAAAATATGAAGATTTTTGTCGATAGCATCGAATCATGCAAGATTGAAGCAGACGAAATCTTTCAGCTCAATATCTCAGGGGAAATAGGAAGTGTTTTTTCTGGAGCAATTTCCGGGCGAACTAGCTCGAGCCAGATCACTCTATTCAAATCTGTCGGCCTAGCAGTCGAAGACATTTTTGCAGCCCAACTCGCTTACCAAAATGCGATTGCTGAAAATATTTTTGGCGCAAAAATTGATTTCTCTTGAAAGAAACTCTTATGTTGAACAAATACGTCTTACGAACACCACTTGTGCCCTTTGACCATGGCAAAAGAAAAACAAATATATTTCTAAAGACTGAAAACCTGCAATTTCTTGGCTCTTATAAAATTCGTGGAGTTGCCTCTGCCATTGAGAGCGCAAAACCCGAAGTTCTTAAAAAAGGATTGACGGCGGTAAGCGCTGGCAACATGGCCCAAGCCGTCGCTTTTGCTGCCCAAATATTGAATGTTTCTTGCCGCATCTTCGTTCCAACATCAGCTCCTTTAGTAAAAAAAACTGCGATCAAAAATCTAGGTGCAGAACTGATCGAATTAGCTTTTGAAGAAATTTGGAATCTCGTTAAGTCAGGATACCATTCAGATGGACTATTCATACACCCGGTCTTTACCACTGCGCTCTTAAAGGGCTACGGACGAATTTCGCAAGAAATTCTTGAAGATCTAAATCAAGTCGATGCCATTGTCATTCCATTTGGGATAGGAGGACTTACTCTCGGAATTGTACAAAGACTCAAAATAATAGCGCCTCATGTTTCGATTTACACCTGCGAACCAAGTACCGCAGCCCCTCTTCATGCTGCGCTAGAGGCTGGCCGCTCAGTCAAGGTAGAAAGACATCCTTCTTTCATCGATGCCATCGGCACCCCTGAAGTATTACCCTTTGTCTTTACGGAAGTAAAAGACCTCGTTAAAGAGAGTCTTATCGTGCAACCTCAAAATGCGATGCTCGCTTTACAAGAGGTTTTGAGAAAAAATAAACTCCTCTGTGAGGGGGCCGCTGGGGTATGTGTCGCAGCGGCCACTCAGCTTGCCGATCGTGGCATCTATAAAAATATTGTGTGCATTCTCTC
This sequence comes from Bdellovibrionales bacterium, assembly GCA_043739525.1. Classification (GTDB taxonomy): domain Bacteria; phylum Bdellovibrionota; class Bdellovibrionia; order Bdellovibrionales; family JAMPXM01; genus JAYTQQ01. The sequence continues at coordinate 5,433 of JAYUEB010000760.1, read as the reverse complement.
AGGAGGAAATATCTCACCAGAAGTCGTTCTCAAAGATATTAATTGAGCAACTGCTCGGACCTAGATCTGCGCATCATAACTTAGGAACCGCAAATATTGACACCTGAATACAGCGCCTTGACTTTCAACTTCGTCGCTTTCATGCTGCAAAATCACGAAAGGCGGCTCTTTTGGCAAAATTTTTAATGATGGCAATGTCTTTGAGAAAAGATTCCTTCAATAAGAAACTCATCGCAAATGCACATCGCATTTTAACAAAAGATGCTTCGAATCATCAGTTTGAGTTGATCCCTTTTAATGATTTTCCGATGCCTGTCTATGATGGCGATATTGAATCTCAAAGTGGTGTTCCAGATGCCGTAAAGGCCTTGGGACAAAAAATTTCTGAAGCTCAAGCAATTATCGTTTCAACGCCAGAGTACAACGGCGGAATGCCAGGAGCATTTAAAAATGCAGTCGATTGGGTATCGCGAATGACTCCGATGCCATGGACCGGAAAAAATTTGCTTATGCTTGGAGCTTCGCCTGGAGCATTAGGCGCTATTCGTAGTCTCTGGCACTCAAGAGTTCCGCTAGAGGCGATTGGTGTTTTTGTTTATCCTGAAATGTTTGGTTTGCCGCACGCAAATCAAGCATTCGACGAATCAGGTTTAATCAAAGATAGCGCAACTGAAGAAAGATTAAAAAAATTACTATTCAAATACCGCGATTACGCGACCAAATTATAAAAAATTTACATGGATTGTCTTTGAATCTCTTTAATGGTAATTAAAGACGTCGTTTTTTTAACAAATAAAAAGGGGAATTCATGAAATCAGCATTTTTAACTCTAGCAATTTTATCATGTAGTCTATTCGCAAATGCACAATCTCGTCCGCAAACTCAAATTCTGCATGATGGTGAATCACGCTATGTTTTCGATATGCAAACAAATCAATACATGAATGTTGTTTGTCAAGCCTACGCTCCACCACCAATTCCAGTACCGGTTCCGCCTCCCGTAAATAAAATTTGCGAATTGCGCTACAATCCACCGGGCGATAGCTGCAGCCAATACCGTGTCTACGTAAATGGTGCTCAAGCGAGCGAATGCTTACCACTTCTTGATCAAGCACTCCGCGCGATGAATAGCATGCGCTCAGCTGGGCTTTGCGTAACACATCAAGCGGCCTCTACTTGCGATTTGCGATTCAATCCTCCAGGCGATAGCTGTGGCCAATACCGCATTTACATTGCAGGAAAACAATCTTCTGAATGCATGGGAAACTTAAACCAAGCTGAAAATACTGTTCGTATGTTTCGCCAAGCGAATCTTTGTTATTAAGATCTAGCTAAAATCATTTTCGTTGGAAAGCGAGCCATTGAGCTCGCTTTTTTTTTGAATTCGGTCTCCAGTCCCAGTCTACTGGCAACAGTCCGCGGTCACCGGTCTGACAGCCTCTGTCGCAGTTTGCAGGCGGCCGTTTACCTGCCCCTGAACTCCAAAGCTCTCCCCCTGCGTGCATTGTCATCGCCCAAGGCTTTTACACCCAGACAGCCGCCAAAACCAATAGATACCGAGTAAAGTGCATTAGGACATGGCTTACCGATTGCTGTGTACTCCTGAGTTACACAAATAACTGTTTTTAGGAGTAGGTTTATGAAATCGATACTTTTGGCCTTTTTGCTCGCCTCAGTGAGCGCCCATGCCGCCGACTCTCAGGGCGAATTCTTTCAATGTGAGGTAAAGCCCGGCGAAGCAATCCCATTCGGAAAAGCAATTGCCGATGCGAAATCTTCTTCCGCTAAGGACAAATCAAAAGAAAATACCGATGCTCAAATGACCATGTCGAAGTTTATCGATGAACAAGTCATGCCGAGTATCATAGTTTCTGCCCTCAATTTTAATCAACCAGCTATCTTTGAGTTCAACCAAATAACAACCAATAGCGGTGCTAACTTCCTTAAAGTAAATGCGTCATTTGACGTTTCGACGCGCCTCAATTTTCGCAGTGATCTCGCTTATCATTTGCAATCTAGTCCGAGTCCAAAAACTGAATCGAATCCTCTTGCGATGTCCGTTGATATAGCCGACAAAAACTCCCAACTTGATATTTCAGTTCGAACACCGACTCAACAATCAACCGACCCAGAAATCCAAGAAGTAGAATTAAAAAATGCTCAAATTATTCAAGAAATGGGATCAAAACTTGGCGCCCAAATGTCGCCAGTTTCTTATTTTCCAAAATTGAATGCGAAGGTGTTGTTTTCTGAAAAAAATTCTTCGAAGAGCATGACCTTAAGACTTCAAAATGCAAAAAATCAAAGCCTGGTCGGGGTTGAATTGCGCCAAATTTCAGGCGCTATTAGTGTCACTCAAGTAAATGGCTTTTTCACGTTGGTTTACTCATTTGCAAGTAAGTTTGGAATTTCTGCCTCGATTAATCCAAAAGACGCCAACCAAAAACTGGATGATTCAAATCTCCAAGCTTCGGGAGTTTATATTGTCGGTGTCAATCCTGAAGACCCAGCGAGCATTGCAAAATTAAAAGATCTTAAAAATAAAGTTTGCTCAACCAATAAAGTTCGCCTCTATGTTCCCAGCAATATGACAAGCACGATACAAAGTCTCAAACGCCAGTAATCTTGTGATAGAGAGAATATGCTGATACTACTCGCCTTGCTTCAAATGTTTCAGAACCAAATTCCATGGCAAGGCCAAGCTACGTCTTCTATAAAAAGTTATTTAGAAGCTGGTATTAATAATGTAATTGAAGATCAAGCGGTCAATTTAGCCTCTGGTTTCTCGATAAACAATCTTATAGAAGAACACTTTGGCATTAAAGTTATCAGTTGCAGTCGTGTCACTCATACGAAAATTGAATTTCGTAGCAGGGAATTAGCACCTTGCCTCGCTAAAAATTATTTTGAAGAGAGACTTTTCAAAGATGAACATCCGATCGAGATTTATTATAGTCGAGGTGACTACTCCTCTCATCTCTCAGTTATATGGAAACCTAACTTTGATCACATTCCAATCGAAATTAAAAAGTTAGAAAAATATTACAATGACTATAAATCTCAGAAGACCCATTGTGTTCCACCAGCTTCCAATGCTGTCGTCTCCAATATCGAGCTTGCACAAACTAAATACTTAAATATTGGAAAGTTTAGACCTGCACCTATGCATAGCCCTTTAGGAGAAATTAGAGTTTCTCTAGATAGACCTAATGATTTAGCCACACTCTTGAATGCTCCTGACTTCGTAGCTCGTCTCGGCAAGCTTGATCAGGTCGGAGAGGTTCTGTTTGACGTCCAGATGGATCCGAATGACATTGAAAACACTTTGGTAAAAATGGATATTTTCAAACGAGATGCGATCAATCCTTTCATCGAAGCATTCGCTCAAGTGAAAGCCAACTTTTCATGTAGTCAATATCGTTTAGAATTGGATCCCCAACATGCAAACTAAAACATTTGCAGTGATGATTATCTTCTTTTCAAGTCTAATGTCATTTGGCAAAGGCCTCGAAGTTAATCCTCAATATGCATGCACTCTGAAAGTTGAAGAAGTTGCCGAACGTGCGAATCAAATTTATAAAGACAATCAAAATGTATTTCCAGAAACACTTCTTGTGCAGCCAATCGAAATGGAATACCAGGACGGATCGCTAAAAGGAACTGTCGAGGGTTTTTTTAGACCGGCCGTAGACATGAGCATTCAACTTTCGGAAAAAGCAAAAGTACAACTCCGGCTTGATCATGATCATGACCTTATTTACTTATGTGGGCACTACAATGCACAGAACCTTCAAAATTCGCATATTACGGTTTACTTCTTGCGAGGCGTAGGTCTCAGCGGCGAAAATTCACGGAGCAATCGAATTGAAGCTTATTTATTTGGTGGCCAAATTAGAATAGCCCCCGCCCGAATTGGATTTGATGGAGTCATGCTCCTTCCTCATCTTGTAGAGCAAATTCTTGAAAAGATTCCGGGAGTAAATATTTTGTATAGCCTCTTCCAGGGAATAATACTTTCTCCGGTCAGAATTCTGGGTAAAACGGCATTGCAAATTTCAAGACTGGATGTTGAGGGTGTCGTGCTTTCAACTCAAGGATATGAGCTTGAAAGCGACGTTCTGAGAGGCCAAGAGTCGATTGTAGACTCATTTAGTATGAAGCCTTAAGGATTGGAACTACAGTATCCGACGTCCTGGGTAAGCTTAGCTTTACAGAAAGTTGTTTCACAAAGAGTGGCGTCGTTTCGTAACATCGCCTTGCAATCACCTGTATCACAGTAAACAGCATCGTTCTTGATTTGAGCCTTACAATCGCCTGTATTGCAGTATGAATAATCATTTGTTACGATAGCCTTACAATCACCACTATCACAATAGAATGCATCGTTTTTAATAATTCCTTTGCAGTCACCGCTCTTACAATAAAAAGCATCTCTCAGTACGAAGGCTTTTGCATCGTCTGTTGAAGCATAAAATGAATCCTTTTTTACAAGCGCTTTGCAATCACCCGTATCACAATAGAAAGCATCATCTTTCAAGACTGCTTTGCAGTCTCCCGAAACACAATAAAAAGGATCTCGACTTACAAGTGCTTTGCAGTCCTTCGGATGAAGGCTCGAATCAAACCAAACGCTTAAACTGCTTTTAAGATTTAAGAGTCGAGAATTTGTGAGGTAGGTCTCAGTTAAATCAACTGAAGCTGGGCTTGATACTGAAAAAAACACAACCACGAAGGCAAGAAAAGACCGCATTTAGTGCTCCTTGATCTTCTCTTCATATTTCATTGTCTATTGAATGCCAATAGAAAAGCGACCTTTACATCTCGTAAAAGTCGCTCGATCTGGATTAGAGAGAGTTCTCGAGAGTCGTTTGCAAAGCTTTTGAGCGATCTTTAACATCATCAACGTTTGAATGTGGTTGATGATCAATGGTTAAGATACCATTTTTAAACTGAATTGCGTTGCCTGGTGAATAAAATCCACCCTCATTGGTGATAAAAACTTTTTTGAGACCGCCTTTTAAGGTGTCTTTTCCCATTTTATCTACGCAAATTGCTTTAAACGCATTAATCAAAGGCTCAAAATAAACCTTGGTGAAAAAGCTTTCATAGTCTGCGCTATAACCTTCTGTGCCGAGAGTATCCCACTTAACTTCCATGGGAACATCAAAGCCAGCTGCGGTATCAATTTTTTGTTTTAGATCTGGAAATTTTGTTTCCTGAAAAGCAGCAACTGCACGACGTTCGTTAAGACCCATAATTCCTCCTTAGATAAGTTTCTCAATTTTACTCACAATTACATTTTTAAGATTCTCAAAATCGATATCCTCAAGATCGAGGTCCACCTGTAGGTTTTGATCTTTCATCGAAATTTCAAAACTGCGCCCTGGCCAGCTAGCAACTCTCACTTGTCTCACAGCCTTAAGAGCCTCTTTT
>JAYUEB010000759.1:0-2898 GCA_043739525.1 Bdellovibrionales bacterium | reverse complement strand
CTCGATCAAGTCTAACTGTCGTCGGCCTATCAACCATTTTACCAAAGGGTGAATCCCCGCACCACAAAGACAAAATTTTTCCGAGTCGTTTGATTTCAAGCTCCTCATGACCGAGAAGCCTCTTCATCAAATGTGAAAGCTGGGGCGCTGGTTCCTCATTAAGAGTGAGCTTAATGAGTTTTTCAAGCTCAGCTTTTTCAAGTTTACCGAGAGCTAGTTTCCCAGGCTCTTTGGTCATGAGTTCCACTACAGTTACCAGAAACTTGATCTTCTGATCGACTCGCTCTGGGTCCATTTTTTCATCACGACTCAAATCAAAGGGATTGATCGAGAGACTGGACTTGATGCCAAGCTCGATGTATTGACCATCCAAGTTTTCGCAAGTTCGTCTGTAGCTAGCTCCAATGTCTAAAATAAATACCTTGGGCTTTTCTTTCATCATTTGGGAGATGAGAGAATTGGCAAAATAACTTTTCCCGGCACCGCTACCACCACTCACGATCATGTTGCTGTTCCCAAGCGTTGCTGAAAACGGGTCAAACGGCAAAAGTCCACCGTCGCGAGTTCTCAATAGTACCTTTGGACGTTCGTGCCCCCTCCAGTTTCCATAAATAGGGAGCAAATCAGAGACGACGCTTGTATTGACCTTGATAGTTCGCTCTTTAGCATTCACTTGCGGAAGAGCAATTTGGGAAAAAATATCAAAAGCCGCGACGGTCTCAAGCATCCCTTCGGCGCCATTCATTTCTCGAATGAGCGAAAGTGTATCTGAAACTTGAGAGTCTAAAATATCTAGACTTGGCGAGCGCAGAATAATTTGCAAAGCCACTTTGAAAATATGTTCTGAACCCTGGATCATTTCTTCTAAAATGCCCTCAAGGTCTCGGAGTTTGGCTTGTGACTCCAAATCTGAGACACCCTTTTTACCAACGGTCGCGGCATAGGCCATTCGTCTTTGCATTTGAAGACCTGAAATTTCTTTTTGCTGATCTAAAACTTCGACCGAGAAAAATAGTCTCGACTCAAAAGGTAAAGACCTTAATACCTGAGCCATTGCGGAGAATGTGTTCTCCGGCAGCATTTTGAGCGAAATCACTTTGTGGTAAACGCTTCCGAAAGAAAAGTTATCAATGCCAACGACGCTGTCAGTTAGACAAACTTGATCCCTAACGTCGTGAGCTGATATTTCACTCTCAACAATAGGACGGTCGGGATTCCATTGACCGTAAAGAAGATGAAAAATTTCTTGCTCAGTGAGTCTCTCGGCCTTGATTTCAAGACTTGAGAATTGCGAAATGACATTTTCCATCACGCGCTCAAATTTTTGGATTTCTGATCTTAAGTGAGATTCCTTAAGGTTTTTGCCATGAGATTTCCAAAATTTATGAAGCAAGCCTTTCTTTTTAGGAAGCGAGTCAAACTTCTTTCTGAGAAACACGTAAAGTCGTTGGCGCGGAAGCTCACCGTTATCATCTAGATCGGTGAACTTTTGAAGTCTTGCTTCGACGATTTCTTTTTGAAAGTCGGTTAGGCCCTCTTGCATAAGTTTTCCGTGCTCGGTGATAAGCTTGTCATTTCCACCGCTGATTTCTTGCATAAACTGAATGGATAGTCCCGACGACAATCCATTTAAAAATTGGCGGATACGATGTTTAAGAATATTGATGGCCTCATCACTTTCTGCTGACACGTCAATGGTTGGAATCTCAAAGCCGCAGCCTAAAGAAAAATCTTTAAAGACCATGACCCCGTCTTCAAAGCCCCAAAGCTCAAGACGATTTGCGAGATCTGAATCCTGCATATTTAAAGGCTCCTTTCTGTTTCATTTGAATAAGTAAATTTTTATTTTTGGTAAGGGACCACGCCCGGTAAATACCCGGCGTGAATTGAAACCTGAGCCAGTGGAGAAGATAGTTTTCAGCTTTACCCATTTTCATGACTCGAAGTAAAAGTGCTAAAATACCCACCGGCCCAAATGTAAAGAAAAGTTTGAGATTAGAGTCGGCAAATATAAAATTGAGAAGGCACAAAAGAACGCTCATCACGAAGAGATCAATGACCTCAAAACCCAAGATCAGCGTTTTCTTCTCCAGACATTTGTAAACGGTTGAGGTCTCTAAACCCATTTGATTCCTCCTAGCGAATTAGACTTTGAATGAGTGACATGAGAGAACTTGCACCGAACGCAACACCGGCCCCGATGCAGGCCAAAACTAAATGGGTGCGTCCGTTGGGATTGCCGCTGATGTAAGAAATCCCGGCGAAAATAAACCCTAACGTCGCTGCAATCGGCACAAAGGTTCCTACAAGCTGATTTTGAACAGCTCTGAGAGAACCCTCGACATCGGCATGTGCGAGTAAGGGCATAATTAAAAAAAGGCAAAAGGACATAACCTGAGCAAGATTAAGCTTGCGCATAAGAAAACCTCCGAAAGGTAAAAGTTAAATTTAAAAAAACTTGTGAATGATCGTTATGCTGCGATGCGATCTCTCGCATCGAAATGAAAATCTTGAGGATCGAGCTTTAAATAATAAACCTGGCGTAAATCTGGCAGATGAATTTCAATGGCGTTCTTTTTTGGAATAAGGACCGCAGAGCCAACTTTTGCAAAATATCTGGCGTTATCTTCCTTTCCGCTTTTGCCGGAGAAGATAACGTACTCCCATCCGATACGGTCGCGATGAGGAACCAAATAAAATTTCACCCCCGGAAGGATTCTAAGATACAAAATAAATTCGTCGACACCTTCCTTTTTGTAGGCCGAGCCTACAATCCGGAAAGGGCGATCTTCTTCTAAATGACTAACAACCAAAAAACGCTCGCTCAATCTAATTTCATTCATCATAAAATCTCCCTCGTTTTTGATATTTTTTGCATTCAAGCCTTTTAAAATTTTC
>JAYUEB010000758.1:0-8707 GCA_043739525.1 Bdellovibrionales bacterium | reverse complement strand
TAGGACTTCGTCTTCGGAATTGATTAAGGGATCTTGCTCAATATGTTCGACCTTGTTTTGGGATTTAACCAATTTATAGCAGACGGTCGTTCCGGCTTTAGTGTCATAGCGAGAGACCCCAGAGTAACCCTTAGATTTACAGAGGGTGCTTCCAGAGCTACTGTCGCTACTGATGCCACGAGATGAGACCTTCTCTTTAGCAGGCTTTAAGGGAGAGGGTGCCAGCTGCTCAATGAGATTGCCGCTGGAATCAAAAGTTGAAACCACATATTCAGCGGAGTTCCCTTTGGTGCTAGGTTCCGCACCGACGGAGTCCGCAGGTGCAAGAGCGAATATCGAGATTAAAAGAGAAATGATTTGTGATTTCATGGCCGACCTCATATCCAATCTATCGGTCTCAGCCACCTATGAATTTAGGGGGGCCAAGGTCTGGGAGCACTGCTATTATCTCGGGTTTCAAAATAAATATTTTTTTGAAATTGCCTTGTGAAAAAAAATGAAATCCAAAACATTTCATTTTTTTTCGATTTAGCAAAACTGTCTCATATTGAGAAACACGGTTTTTCGTCTGCAGGCAACGATCCTCAAGTGGCGATTTTTCAGTTTCAGTCTCGGTTTTCAGAGCCTGAGATCGGTATTGTTTAGTGTTTTAAAAATGAAATCGAAGTTGAAATTCCAACTCCCGAAAATTTCGAGAGTTGTCGTTTTGTTATGATTAAGGGTCGATTGCAGACGAGCGTTTTTTAGGCTCTACATTAAGAACGCTAAGAACAATGTGAACGGAAAGCTCACCCAATATTCGACGTGTTTAAGGAGACCTGCTCCGAAATGTAAACCTCTGCCGTCGATTGGAAGGCCGTCTTCTCCGAGCGGGACTGCGTGTTGCATGCGTTCGTCGATTGATTTTTTAACATAAGTGGCAGCGGCCTTATTGTCCTTACAAATTAAAATCATTTCAGCGTTGATATTGCTTGAGCGTGGATCGATATTGAATGTTCCGACCATTACACTGTTGCCCATAACGGCACGTTTTGAGTGAGTGCCCCAGTCGGCCATTTGCGACCTGGGTTCAGCTGTATAGCGATTCGATTCTGAAGAGCCGTCGTAGATAGAAACCGCAATACCTGCGCGCAAGAGAGGTACGATTCGTTGGTCAAAAGCCGCTACTGTATAAAATGCATCTGTTGAGTTGAGAGAATTTGTCATCACGCTCAATTTAATATTGTTAGTGTTCAAGAACGAAGTGACAGCTGCCATTTGCGAATTTGGAATAAAATATGGAGACTCAATTACCAAAAGACTTTGAACTGCAGTGTCTTTGTCTTTTGTGAAGGTCTCGCCGACGCGTCGTACCTCTTCATCAAGTACTTTTGTCACAACACGAGTTTTATCGCATCTTCCAACTCCGGGGTAATCAGCTGCATAGACGAGATTATTACATTCTCCTTCAAAAGCGCTTTCACGAAGGGCGAGATCGCCGTTGATTTGAACTTGCTTAAGAAGATCGATGTCCGCTTGACTTTCAATCGTGTAGTCGTGTGCCTTCACAAGATCTTCGTCAAATATTCTGATCGCGGCAGCTCGAGATGCCGCAAGGTCCTCAGTTCTTGGGCCACCGACGTAAGGTACTGGTCGCTTTGGAATTGCCGGATTACTTGCAAGAGGCGAAACCCAAAAATCTTCAAAGTCGACAGTCATGTCAGAAACAAGTGAGCCTTTGACAAACATGTCTGAATCATAAAAATTATATTTTGGGCTGAGTCCAAACTATTCGTCCGCCATATTGCGACCACCGGTTACGGCCGATTCATTATCTACGATAATCAGTTTGCGATGACTTCGAAAGTTGAGACTGACAACATCAATCACGCTATCGAGATTATAATATTTAATTTCGATCATTGGCTTGCCGTCAGCATCGAGACCGCTATCTCTAACGATCTCATTTACGTAAATATCGTTTAAGGCAAAAACAGCCATAGACGTGTCAATCATCATACGAATCTTAACGCCTTCGTGGGCCTTACGAATTAAAGCTTGGGTGAAGAGGCGGCCTGAGCGATCAATATTGTAAATAAAATACTAAATGTCGATGGTGTGTTTGGCGGAGTTGATCATCTCAAGTCGCTTCTGAAGGGCACCAATTCCGGAATCAACGAGAGTGATGTGCTGAGGAGTACCTTTCGATTCGGCGATTCCCGAGAACTTAAGGTTGCGGTCCTGAGTGTCTGGCTTGAGGATAGCTGCATCTGATAAATCAACTGCATGGGCTAGGCTCGAGCTAGCTAAAAACGCGATCAAGAGCATGCGTAGAGAAGCGTGCAGTTTCATAAAATCCTCCGATAGTAGATCTATAACTATGTAAGACAATGCCAGGCTATGTGAGTCGAATCTCTGTCGAAACTTTTGACAGGGCGACTTAAAGTTTTTGCAAATGAATGCATAGAAGTCTGATTTTGGGTTATGGAAAGATCATAAAATCGTCGGCATCACGATGCGCGATAGGTTTCCGATTTTTGTAAAAAGAGCCGGAAATGAGTTAAATTCCGCGTTCAAGCATTACGGCAACTTGCAGTCCGCCGCTGCTAACGTTCACTTTTAATCCACGATTTGTCGCGCGGCTCATGAGCCCACCCACTTCAAAGTGTCGGTATTTTCCGTCTTGCCAGTCGTAATGAACAAAAACACCGAGGTCAGATATGGCGCGCTTAGGTCGAGAGAGAATTCCGTTCACATCAATGGAATTGAGTTTGGTTTTCTGCTGCAAAACCCATTCATGTTCTTGTCGTGTCGGAATACGTTTAAGTTGTTTGAGGAGATCTTTATCCATAAAAACTTGTTCGCCACCAAATCCATCAGCATGTTTCAAAACGAGGTGGTCACTTTTACTGCGAGCATATTCACTCTGGCCTGAAAGAGACAAAGCTGGCAAAATACTATTTTCAAGTTTGCGAGAGCTTCCCAATAGTTTACGTCGTAAAAGCGGATCAGCTAAAAGAATCAAAATGGTTTTTGAGGCGACGAGACCTGTGATAAACGGTCCATACTGTGGAGTCTTAGAGCGAATGATCTTTGCGTAAAGATCTCGACCTTTTTTATAGTCCTTTAAGCCAAAGGCAAAACTCATATTTACTGCATCAGGTTTAAAATCAGATCCAATTTTGACTCTGCCATTATGAATCGAGAATTTCTCTTTTTTTAAAAGCGGAAACTCCTCATCAATTTTACAATGAAATTGCGCGGGAGACACAAGATGAACCTGAGCTTTCATTTTTTCAGCAGTTTGCAGCAGATATTCTTCGTCCCAATTATAACAATCATATTGAACGCGCGCAATCTGAGGGCCAAGCCTTCGCATATTGCGAACTTCAGCGGCTGCAGTGTCGAGAGAAATCACTTTGCTCTTAAGTTGTGGGAGCAGCGACAACAAAGTCTTTTGAAAAAATGTCGAACGTGCTAAACCATCAAAGCCGATTTCGTTAATTTCAAGAAGCTGTAATGGATGGGATGAATTGGGTGGTCCAACTACGGCCATATCAAAACGAAAGCTACCAGTGAGGCGTTTCGGTCGATACTTTAAGACTTCAAGCTCATCAATCAAAAAATCTCGGATGGGTCCGCGGGGCACAATCGCGCGCACTTCTTTTTCTGAAAGTGATAAAAGGCGAAGAGCAAAAGTTGTAACGTCTTTGGCATTTTGTCTAATGATAGGTAAATAAGATTCGGGCAGAAGTCGAGGCATGATTGAAAAGTCATCGTCAGTAACATCCATAAGCTCGGACTCAATGAAAGCATTCCAAACACCGATTTTATGCTCGGTATTTCGAACTTTGCCTAAGGCGCGTTTAATTTCTCGTGATGTAGTTTCGTGATAGTAATTCTTAAGATTCATAAAGATATTTAAGCGCGCTATTTTTACATTAGCAAGCGCTTGTCAACAGACCCAAATAAATTGGAGAAAGGTAGGGCTAAAGCTTAGATTGCTTTTTTCTTCTTCTTTTTGCTTTTAGCTTTTTTCGTACTTGCTACTTTGCGTTTTTGACTTTTCTTTTTGCTTTTTGATTTTTTGGTGCTAGCAACATCACGTTTTTGGTTCTTCTTTTTGCCCTTTTTTGACTTTTTGGCACTCGCAGGAGCTCGGTCTTGACCTTTTGGAGCTGGATGCTTTTTGCGATTAGAGGCTACCATATATTTGCTTGCTTTTTTGTAACCGTCGCTGCTTGCCAATGCGCGAGGCGAGCTTCCGATCACAATTGCAGTTATGATAAACATGGCTAAAATATAAATATGAAATCTCATGAAGTCCCCCGTTCAATATTTCTCATCGGAGGCTGTCAAAGATATCTATAATAAAAGCGAATTTAATGGCCTATTTTATCACTATGAGACAAGAGAGATCAGGAGCGGGCACGCAGATAGCTGGTAACGGATACTGTAACTGGTATCAGATAGGTGTTTGCCAGACCCTGACTTCCGTCTACTGACTGTTTGCAGTTTACGGGGGCATACGAGCTGGGATAATATTTTATTCTATGAAAGTTCTTTTTGTTTGTCTTGGAAATATCTGCCGATCACCCACCGCTGAAGCGGTGTTTCGAAAACAATTCGAGGCTCGAAAAATTTTGGCAAAATTTGATTCAGCGGGGACTGCCAATTATCACGTTGGTGAAAGGTCAGATTCTCGCTCGATTAAGCATGCTAAGGCTCGGGGTTACGCCATGACTCACATCACAAGACAAGTCGGTGCTCAGGATTTTCATGAATTTGATCTGATCTTTGCCATGGATCAATCTAATTTCGAAAATCTTAAGAGACTTTGCCCTGAGCCCTCACTTTTGACAAAGCTTCATCTTATTTTGGGTCGTAATGAAGTACCAGATCCTTACTACGGCAATCCTGATGCTTTTGAAAAAGTAATTGATTTGCTTGAGTCAGCCGTAGATCCGGTCATTGCCAAATTCTTCTAATCTATTTTTGATCGAGATATTGATACCATTTTTGCTGCAAGGCTTTGCTCGCATCTACGCCTTGGCTTTTAGCAAATAGGAGAGTCATGGCAAGAACGTCTGCCAGCTCGTCCTCAAGATTTTTTCGAAGCTGATCATTTGATTCATCTTGAAGTCGCGCGCGACCCGACAACTTAAGATAAGCCGAACTGAGTTCGCCGAGCTCTTCTTGAATTTTGATTAAATACCAATCGGGAGTTCGCTCAATATCAAAACGTTTAGCGTAGAGATCAGCCACTTGAGATAAATTTTGAACGAGACCTTCGAGTTCCATATTGGCTTCCTTTTGGGGGAGATCTCTAGCATTGATTTTGTCCAAGTGGCAGCGCTCTTTTCAACTATGTGCAACATGCGCAAGACTCTGTAACCAGGGCATTCAATTGCGAGTCAAAACTCGCTATTGAAGCTTCATCCTGCAGGCGATATAAGGCGCATAACAGGAGGTCTCTTGTATGGCACGTATTCAAATATTAGGTTTAGCGCTTTTTCTTTTTTGTGGGACTGTAGAGGCTCAAACTCTTAGTTCTGGAGTATGGAAAGCTGTCACTAATTTTAGAGTCGACGGATTTCCGCTACCAGCTTCAACCGGTGAGGATTGTGTGACTGCTGCTCAAGCGGCCGATGCGAAAGGGACCATTACCAAAGGTCTAGATAAAATTGGCTGTGTGATTACCGATTGGCAAGTAGTGAACAACAATCTGACCGCAGCCTTAAGTTGCGATAACCAAGATGTAAAGGCTAAAGGAACAGTCCAGGGACAGTTCACTGAAAAGTCTTACCATCTTGAAGGCCAAGCTCATGGCTTTTATAAGGGTATTATTCCTTCGGTGGCTTCTTTGACTCTAGATGGTCAATGGCTGAGTGACTGCAAATAATTTTAGGGAGAGTTTTATGAAAGTATTTTCTCTTTTTATTGGATCACTGTTTTGTGCGGGTCTTGCCTTTGCAGCCGATCAGACTCCTAAATTTGAAGTGAGTGGTGTAACGGCGAAACCAAGTAAAGATTCTGTACCTATGAAAACAAAAGCGGGGGATGAGACATTAAATGTTTTAAAGACTCCTCTTCTCGGGCTCTCAGATTTCAAAAATGCGAAAGTCTCAACTGATGCAAATGGAGCCCAGCTCAGTGTTGAGCTCAATCCAACTGGAGCAAAGAAGATTCATGACTACACGGCATCTCACATTGATCAACGCGTGGGAATTGTGGTGGATGGAGAGCTGGTTAGTGCCCCGATTATAAAACAAATGATAAGTGGCAAAAATTTTGTGATTAGCGCAATAAGTGATGAGCGAGCACACGAACTTGCAAAAGCAATCAACTCGCAAAAATAAAATTAGGTGTCAGATTTTGGTTTGGCCGGTGCTGAAATCTGAGTACCTGATTGGTTCGTAACCAATTCCATTCCGGCTTCAGTAATTTTAATCAGGCGTTTTTTATACAAACCCCCAATCGCGATTTTAAACTTCTTTTTGCTCACTCCAAAAAGTTCATAGATCTTTTCAGCCGGGGACTTCTCATTTAAAGCCAAAAAGCCCTTGTGAAATTTAATTGCTTCAAGAATTTCTTGGCCGAGTTCTTCTGCGCCAAGATTTCCAAAAGCTTGAAGTAAGAGGTCAATGCGTCCATCTGGACGCACTTTTTTGACGTAAGCAAAGCGCGAATCGCCAGGCTCAAGTTGTTCAAAGAGTTCGTTATGGTAAAGAAGGCCTTCTTCAAGGTCATTCACCTTAGCAACAAAACCAAGGTCAGTTTCTCGTAAGACGACAATATTCACTTTTTGGCCGGGCTCATATTTTTCAGGCATGCCCTAAGATATAGCCGTCCTTTAACTAAGACAAGGCTCATTTGCGCGAGAGTTTATGAAATGATTTCAAGGCACTCGGAACACAAATGCATATCTGATATAATCCGACAAATTTTTAAAAACTAGGGAGTAAAATGAAAGCATTTATTTGTTTGATGATTCTGGTATCGGTTCAAGGTTTCGCACAAGATCAAAACTCAAAAGATGATGAAAAGTGCGGAGTTGGTATCGCTTATCGTCCGGGGGGATCGACTTTGCTTGAGTCACGCTATGGATTCGGAACTGAACTTGAGATTTTATTAAGAGATTGCGCGGTTCAAGAGAAGCTTCCGAAACAAGATGGTAACTTTATTATTCGATCTTACTCGGAACTTGGTGGTAAAGAGACTCTTGTATATCAAGTCGAGACTTTTCAAGACCCCCGGCGCCCGATGCATTCAAATTGCACGCTGACGCGTACTCAATCTCACAGTCCCTCTTTGCCAATGGATTCGTTTGAAAGTCATGTCGAGCTTTCTTGTAGCAAACCTATATGTACAGAAGAAGATTCTTACCTTTGTAAAAAGAATTAATTTACTTAAGAGTTAAAGGTCAGTAAATAAAGACCGCTGAATTCCCAGCGGCCTATTTAATAAACTATTGTTGATCGATATATTCTTCAAGTTTATCGAATGAACCTGTCCAGCCTTGAGTCATTCCACCTCTTGCTTTAACGAAAGTCTCAAGTTCTTCGCGGTTCACTTTGCCATCGGCTTCCCAGATAATTGTCACGCGAGTTCGTTCAGGGCCCTCGGATGCAAGCATCAAAGTTGTTAGCATTGTTTCTGGCCAAGTTGGAGACATCGGATGACGTGTGACCTTTTCATTTTCATCACAAAATTGCTGAGTGTAGACTACACGATTTGGTTTTTCGATTTCAAGATACTTTGTTCGGCCGTACATTTTAACGTTTTTGCCATCTGACATAACATAAAATGCGCCGCCGCCTGGTTTAATTTCGCATTTAATAAATTTCATTTCAAAGCCAGTTGGAGGTAACCACTTGGCCATGTGTTTTGGATCTGTCCACATCTGAAACATTTGCTCTTGTGAAATATCGAAAGCGCGGTTGATCACAAATTGCTCTTTTCCAGAAGATTCTTTTGCTAGAAATTCTGCAAGGCGATCCCAGGTCGCGTCTCCACCGGCTTTTTTGATGAATTTTCGAGTTTCATTTGCAGCTTCCGGAGTTGGAAGTGCCATAGTCATGTCTATTTTGGTTTTACCTTTTGTTTCGATAAACAAAACGGTCACTCGAAACAAAGGTGGCTTATCTTGATATCCACCATGATCGTAGACGAGGCGTGAATATTTTTCGACTTCTAGATATTTTATATGGTTCGGATAGTCGACTCCATCGGGGTCATGCATGACGAGCTTCCAGTGTCCTCCTGTGCGGACGTCTTTGCTTTCCGTGGTGATTGTGAATCCACGAGGGCCCCACCACTGCGCCACTTGTTTTGGGTCTTCCCAGGCATCCCATACAGCTTTTACGGGAGCATCGTAGATCCTAATAATTTTAATTTCATTTGATTTGTTTTTTTCGCCCATTTGTCTTTCCTTTCGAGTTCTTTTTCGAAGTCACTATTTTTAAATATTCTCCAAGTCGGTCTAAACTTTCTTCCCAATAGACACGGTACTGCTCTAGAAAACTGGATGCGTCTTTGAGGCCTGCACCGTTAAGTTTGCAAGGTCTCCACTGCGCATCTCGAGTTTTAGTAATGAGCCCGGCTTTTTCTAAAACCTTGAGGTGCTTTGTGATGGCAGGCAGACTCATCTCTTTTAAAAATGGTTTCGCAAGATCCGAGACATTTGCTTCGCCTTTAGATAATTGCGCAAGCATCGCCCGTCGTGTTG
>JAYUEB010000757.1:0-2902 GCA_043739525.1 Bdellovibrionales bacterium | reverse complement strand
AGTTCATGATCTGCTTAATCATCGCATTCATTCCGTTTGCACGACTTGGCGATAAGTGGGTACCTAAATCAATTTCATTCACAAAATGTGGCGGATTTCTTAGAACTTCGTCTGGCTTTTCAAGATCGTAAACTTTCATCAAAAGAGCGATTAAGCCTTTTACGATCAGAGCATCACTATCCGCTGTAAAATGAATTTTTTGATCTGATCCCATCTCAGCATGTAGCCAAACTTGTGACAGACAACCTTTGACCTTATTATTTTCAGTTTTATGACTGAGAGGCATTTCAGCTAAATTCTTGCCGAGTTCAATGATATACTTATACTTTGATTCCCAAGAATCAAACTTCGAAAACTCATCGACAATTCGTTTTTGCTTTTCAGAAATTGAGCTCATCTTTAAGATTTTTATATCAGTCTTAGGACATTTACAAGTTAAGCCCTAAAGCTCTTTGATACAGGTTATTTTGAGTTTTGAGTGCATCTGGCCCCATCAATTTCTGAAAGGCCTCATGGGATAGGCTTAGGATGTAGCTATGAGATTTGACGTAAACTTGCTCACGTTCGTTTTGCATCTCTTGCCAGAGATTTTCAGAAAAACGAAATGCTTGAGTATTCGATTTTGGCAAAGATTTAAGACAACGAGTCGCTTCAATGTCGTCAAAGCCGAGATTCAAAAGAGCATCATAACTTAAGGTATTTTCAATCAGTAAAAAATACTTTTCAAGATTTCTCCAAAATTCAGTGCCTTTTAGCCCGTATGAACTTTCACAATAGAAACTTGTGCAAACGCCGCCTCTCCAATTCCAGACTCCACAACGTGAAAGTGTTCGATCAAAATACGGACAGAGAAGCTCCGAATCTCTTCCGAAAGCTTCAACTCCCCGCTTAATAAACTTCTTTTGATAGTCAAAGTCCGGGGCCACACCTAGAGGCTGAGCTTGATCGGTTTTAATAAAAGCTTTCAATTTTTCAAAAGCAGGGCTTTTCGCTTCTGTTAATAGAGCTCCTACCTGAAAATTATATAAAAACGGAAAAAAAGTGCAGCATTTAAGATCTGCCTTGTAAGAAAAGCCCCCAGCACTTCGAGCCATTCGACAATCATCACAACTTGCCTTTTTTTCTTCAAGGGGCAGGTCAAATTCGGCTAAAAATCTTCGAAATGGATTTGGAAAGGACTCGATTAAGCTCATAGCAATTTTTATATTAAGATCAAGTCGCGCTTCAAGGAAACACTTTACCGCGAGCGTTACTGAACAGGTTTTACACTTGAATAACAAAAATTGTTCGGGCCTCGGCGTACTCCATTAAGAGCCCTTTAAAGTCTGGCGTGGGCTTTGCTTTGTTCTAAAGAAAACCTTTTAGGAGTTTAACATGAACAAATTTTTTATCTTATGCGCTGTTTTAATTATGGGTATTAACTCTCAAGCTGGGACAGTTGAAACTGGCAGCGGTGAAGGCCAAACATTCAAACTTTCAGAAGTTGATACGACAGCAGTGTATAGTGCTAAAGTCGAAGTAACAGGAGATGTGGCTCCACAAGGCTATCTTGGAGACCTCAATACAGAGGGCAACCAAGAGCAATTCCATGTTCTACAGACTTCCATCCCCGGATTTAAATGGAACAGTTTAAACAGCGGATGCAAATACGAGATAACTTATAGCAAAGTAGACTCATTTTCGATCAATCTCATTTCAATTAAGCGAACTCAAGATAAATGTGGTACTGCTAAAACCGGCATTCGATAGGATTTTTAAATGAAGATTTCGCGAGCGCTCCTATTGGTTGCACTCATTTTATGGAGTTCATTTGGCAAAGCTTTGCCAAATGAATGTGCTGACTTTGTATTGCAAAAATTTTCAGCCGATTGGTTAGGTCCCATAGAAATTGAAGGAAAGCAGCTCAGTTCTTCCGAGTTATCAGCGCTCAATCTCTTGGTGCATACTCCAGCTGGCCATGCCCTCTTTGAATCGCTTCGAAACCAGCAGGAACAAAATGATTTCAGAACCTCGCTTCAAAGTGGCGTTCAATCTTTTAAATTTATTCAAAATCTCGGCCCTCGCTTTTATGTCGCACTCAATGAATTGACAGATGCACTCGAACATCCAGAGCCAGGATCTTCACGCTATGATATGCTGCAAGAAATTAGTTCTCATTCCTTTGACGTTGCAGTTCTTATTCAAACTAAATCGTCTCATTTGCCTGATTGGCTCAAACCTCGAAAAACGCGCTTATTGATCGAAACGACTGCGGAGAGTAAAAAGAAAGTCAGAGACGGAACTGAAAAAGCAAAAAAAATACTCACTCAAATTGGTGCAGAAAACTTAAATTTTAAAGAAAATTTCATGACTCCCTCAGAAGAAAAAGCCTGCAAAGACCTTGGTGAATTAACGAGCCAACTATGGAAGAGTCTTCTGTTTATAAAACGCGCCTATTATGTCGACAGCTTTTATGACCAAGCAGGAAGTTTGCGTAGCCAATTGGATGAGGAAACAAAAGCTGAACTAAGCGAGCTCACAAAAGCTCTTAAACAACTCTCACTTGTTGATGATACTCGTGTCTTGAACTCCGACGCACCTACTCGTAATAGCCAAATCTATGAACATCTCAAGCATAATTTAAGGCTGATAGAGACTTTTATTGATAGCTCAGGTTCGATCATCAATTTTTCAAACTGGTAAGCTCTTAAATACAGGCAGTCTTTGGGCTGTCTAAGCTTTTGACACCTGCAAAGCCACTACGGGTTACCCCCGTTTAAGTCCTTCTCAATCACCCCCAAATAGCACGCCGCCGGGCCAAGCTTTGCAATATTTAAAGTTGAATCTTGAAGGAGGCTTCGATGCTCAAATCTCTACTCATTTCGACTAGCATATTATTAGGTGCTCTCAACGCTCATGCTGC
>JAYUEB010000756.1:0-8714 GCA_043739525.1 Bdellovibrionales bacterium | reverse complement strand
TCGAATAGGTTTCAAGCCAATCCATAGGGCCGACTTCAAATTCAGATGTAAGAATTTTAGACACTGCAAAACTCTTTACAGGAAAGCTGCAGCTCAGAACCAATAGAATAAGTGAACAGACCAATTTATTCGACATGACTTCTAGTATAGCAAATCGCGTGCTCACTTCTCTTCTCCAGAAAACTAGTTCGTCAAACAACTTTTCACTTGTTTGGCCCTATCCCATTGAGCGACGACCTCGGTGCGAGTATGCTCTAAAAGCGTTTTAAGGTTTGGCTTTTTCGTGCTTGGAATAAGGTTTTGATCAAATAAGTTCAACACATCCGTCTGGTTTCTTACTTAGGACCGGCGCGCTCGTGCGAGGCGAATATTGGAGTACCTCCGCATGCCAGTTACTTCGCGACCGACCCAATCAGGCTTTGCAATTTTAAATTTTGCATGAGGTATTTCAACCTCAGCAATTGCAAATTTTTCGATGGGATAATAATCGAGATCCCAACTGAGCCCTTTCAATTTCACTTTGAGCCTGAGCTTACGCAAAACTCGCACAGATTGTTTCATCAAAAGTCTTGCGTGCTCGATTGAAATTTTTTCTTCGAATTCTTCACGCACAAGGCCGCTACCAACTTTGGAACAAAATACAGCCTCTAATTTCTGGCCCGATTTGCTTATTCGGATGCGTGAATGATAATTTTTTTTTAAAATCAAATAGCCTTGCTCAATTGAGATCACACGTCCTTGCTTCGCAAGTCGCTTAAAATCTTGCACTGACAATAAAAATTTTCGCTCAATTTCTTTAGCCATATCGTATGCTCATACATAAGTCGTCAGGAGGCAAGAACTGAACTAATTACTCACATACATATGCCTTCTTGAACTAAGGCCCAAAACCAATTAAACCAAAGTCATGAAAAGCCTCTTATTTATTTGCCTTCTGATATTTCAATCCCGCTTGGCAACGGCTCAAGTTTCTAAAGCCGAACTGAATGAAATTATTGAGGCCTTTGATCAGACCTTTAAAACTCAACTTCATGCCCGTGGCGAAGATTTGGTGATCAATGATCCGCTTCCTCTTCCAAATTGGGATTGGTATGAGACTGCGATCCCAAATGCTTCATACGTGCAAGACGAACGCGACGGAATAAAAATTCATTCTCTAACTATCATGGGCGGCCTTCTCAAAACTAATGGCGTCACTCAAGACACAGCTGTTCTGATTCTTTGTCACGAGCTTGGCCATGGCATTGGAGGCGCACCATTCAAAAACGAAAATGCATTTACCGAATACCAAACTTCGACTGAAGCTCAGGCTGATTATTATTCGACTTACATATGTGCTCCGCAAGTTTGGCAACATCTTCATCCCGAAAAATGAATTGCAAGCACGGATGATCAGGGGCGCTGTTCGAGCAATTCTTGTCGCCGAAGCTTTGAAGCGATGAAAGGTTTTATCGACTATCAAAAAACGACGACTCATTTAGCGGAGCCTTCTCGATTTGACCAAACCGATTTGGTATCCGCATCTCAGTTGATCAATGATTTTGATTATTATCCGAGCCCGCAATGCCGCCTCGATACTTTAATGAATGGTGCGCTTAAGAGGCCTAGGCCGAACTGCTGGTTTCCGTCCTCGAATTAGAATATGACGTTTACTTCGAAGATAATTCCGGGCGATCCCCGAAAAGAAAAATTACGCTCAAATGCCAAGTAAGGCGTTAAGCTGTAGTGAATGACATTTCTTAAAAGCTTGTGGGTAAATCCAGACTCTAATGTCCACCGATCCAGATGATAGGTGGCTCGACTTGAAGACTCGAATATGATCGCGTAGGTCTGGCTCATCGAATTGTTGTAAGCGTGACCTATTCGAAAACCTGAGTTGGTTGAGAAAACATCATCTTGATCGATATACTGCTCTTCATTGATAAACGACATGAACATCGATTTGTAGAGATGGACATCTGTATTGAGACCAACAAATTGACCGACCCCTTGATCTGATTTAGCAAAAAATTGTACCTCGGGAGAAAAAGTAACTTCAGAATAATGAATCGGAGTTGAAAACTTTAAAATGTACGAGGTTTGAAGGCCGCCCTGAAACTCAAAGCGCGGTTGAAACTCAGTGTGAATCGCGCCCAGATTTTGAAAGAATCCCACGTCTCCACCGTACGCCTGACGTACTGGTCCTGTCTGAAGGCGATTTCGATTAATACCGCGATCGACTTGGTCTTCATCATAGGTTGTAAACTTCAGCTGCCACTTTTTCTCAAAGTTTGGCAGGCTTAATCGAACATCCAAATAAGGATTGTAAGCCAGCGGCCCATCTACGATTGCCCAATCGATACGTTGGCGAACAATGATATGGGTGAGATTTGGTTTTTTGTCACCTGGGGCTCCGGACAGGGCGCTGTCGACTCCTTTAGCAGCCGCACCAATCTGAGCCGAAATTTGTTTGTCCTCATCAATGATGATGTCTCTGAAATTTCTATTCTCTGTTGCGGGAGTGGCGCCCGGAGCCTGAGCAGCAAATAGCTGGCAAGGATAAATCGAATTAAAGAATAGAAATAAGATGAAAATGTTTCGACACATGCTTGAGTCCATGTTTATCTTCATTCGATGAAAATAGGTAGCTTCTGTTTATTCATTTTTATTTTTAGTTTCAACCCGGGGGCACAGGGCCATGTTCCGGTTGAAGGTAAAATTTTTGGGACTCTTGGCCCCTATTTTCACAAGGTTGCCCCGTCTTACGTTCAAGACTCGGCAAGCGGCCCGCTCAGCTCTGATTTTGCTCTAATTGGCGAGGGTGACTTCAATAATAAGGGGGGCGTTGAGGTCGGCATTTTCTATGGAACTAAAACTTATCAACGGGCCTATGGCGGAAACACCCATCTCTCAGAACGAGTCCATAAGCTTAGTGTCCCGGTCGGCTATCGCCAATGGCTGACGCCAAAGTTTTCGCTCGCGTTAGAGTTTGATGCCAGCTACACAATGGGAATCCCACAGACCATTTTCAACAATGCTCCTGCCGGAATCGAACCAACAAGTGCGCGCTCCCTTACCGAATATGGCGTCGACGTTTCGGGACAATGGGAGGCATATACAGTCAATCGTTTTGCTTTGCTTATCGACACTAGGTATTTTTATTCACTCACGGCAAAACCAAATGAAGACGCAAATCAGTACTCTTTCTTAGTCGGAATTAAATATCTGATTCAAGAAAAATACCCTTCCACTCACTAGATCTTAGCAAAACAGGATTGGATTTTGCAATCCTCCTACTAAACACAAACGCCCGAGAGTGTATTCTCTTCTAGAGGACAAAAGTGAGCCATTTTGCAGAAATTGTTTAGAAATTTGACAGTCATTATTTTTTTGCTGCTCATTTGTTTTGGAGGCGCAAACGCCGCTCACTCAAACGTTGATGATTTTTGCTATCTCTTCATAACGGGCTATGGCGCAGAAAGCGTTCCCGGATATTTTACTGAAAATGCAAATGAAGTTCGTAAAGAGGGCGCGACAAATGTTTTGATTATTGAACCACCGACTTTTTCTGCAGTACTTGATAACGTTGCATTTGTAAGAAGCGAAGCTCTTAAGTTTCTTGCTGCCTCTCAAGCCGACGGTAAGAAACGAAAGTTGATTGTCATGGCCCATAGCAAAGGCGGTGTCGAGTTTTTAAATACTTGGTTACAAAATCCAAATGAATTTTCTGAAGACGCTTTGGAGATGGCCGTGCTTGTGCAATCCCCGCTTCTCGGCTCGACTTATTCTGACGTCACATTGGGCCCTCTCGAAAAATCTTTAGAAGGAACACCCGGCTATCAAGATTTTGAAATAAAGCATGCGGGACGAATTTCACTTATGACTAAAAATGTTGCGAAGGCTATTGAGTTTAGTAGCGCAAATTTAACTCATGATCAGATTTCGAGTATTTCGAAAAGACTTTTCTATTGGAGAAGTGAAAAGAAAACCGCCTTTACGCCCGTTCTAGTTGGTATAGAAAAGGTGATTAAACCATTTGGTGATAATGACGGCGCCGTACTTACACGAAACGAAAAGCTCACAACTCTTCGCGGACAAACATTCGGAACCGACCTTGGCATCACTCATGGTATCGATCATCACGACGTGGTGGCAGAAGACTTAAAT
This sequence comes from Bdellovibrionales bacterium, assembly GCA_043739525.1. Classification (GTDB taxonomy): domain Bacteria; phylum Bdellovibrionota; class Bdellovibrionia; order Bdellovibrionales; family JAMPXM01; genus JAYTQQ01. The sequence continues at coordinate 4,568 of JAYUEB010000756.1, read as the reverse complement.
CCTTCGCAATTTCACCTTGCAAGGATCCGAAGAGTTACACGACAAATTCTGATGCGCACATGGAACCCTGGATCACAGAGCTCAGTGTCTTTAGAATTTGAAGCGCTCTCTTGCGAAGACTTTCTCAAACTTTAAAAAAATCAACGCAAAAACCATCTACCTCTTCGGACAAAGATTCTTTTACAATTTTTCGTGCGGACTCCACCCCTTTGATTAATTCTTCTCTCGCTTTAATAATATCATTTGTAGCAAGCGAGAAGACCCTAGAGAAATGTAAATCTGAATTGAAATTTCTGTCGAGGGAGTGAATTGCCTTTAGACAGAATTATTTATCAGGAGTCGCAAGGTTTTCGTCGGGATCTGAGGCTAAAACAGGCTCTGCCTTTTTTTCAATTGAGACATCGGCGGGAGCTGATCGATTCAGAAAGTTATGGACCAACATCGAAAGCAGAGCAACCGTCAGAGCCGAGTTTAATGCTAACAACACCGCTAGTATAGGACGCTTATCTTTAGAGGATTTCGTTTCAGCAATCACTTTGGTACCCGAAAGAAGATCTGCCAATTGCCGCCGATCCGAACGCAAAAAGCTGAAAATGTATGGTAGTGGCGCAACCATCATCAGCAGAGGCCCTAAAATGGATCGCTTGATGATACGTACGTCACTTGCAGGCCTTCGCCCGCGAGTCTCTGCAGCAACAACACTTAAGTGAAAAATGAGCTTACCTGGTGTTGCCGATTTCAAAGATAAAAACGCAAATTGGTAAAAAAAGAGAACTCCAAATCCGATCGCGACATCAATGAAGGACGCCTTCGAATCGAAATGAAGAAGCTTAATCAATTGAAGCAGAAAAAAGATAAAAGCCAAAATGAGTTGATCGATCAAGGCTGCGAAAAATCGCTTCCACATGCTTGCAGTGAAATCACCAGCAGCGATGTCGCTTGTTTTACTGAATTCTAGCTCGCTTGATGTGTTCAATTTGCCTCTTATAGTGATAGAAATAGGACTCGTTCCTATCGGCAAATCGTCTACAAATCTCAAAAAAATGCGAGCTGGACTGGCAGCTAGTCCAACTCGCCCTACCCATGCCCATCAAACAAGAAATCGCGGAAATAATTCGAGTTTTTCCACGAATTTTTTGGCAATAAACCCTTTGGTCCAAACACACTCGCTCCGACAGCTGCACATTTCTGCTGTTGCCGACCTGATGCCTTTTCATTTGTAAAGGTCACTTTCGAAAACTCATTTTTAATTTCTCATGGGAGAAACTGGCAGGGTTGAGCCTTCTGACACTTTCAAAAAAGTAAAAACCGCAGTCAAGCGCTCAGTTATTCGAAGCGCGAGAAATCAGCATCTCGAGCTTAGCGATAGCAAAAATTTGCCCTTAAATTCGTAAAGGATACATCTTCGGTTATTCGCATAAATGCCTATAATATTATTGCCTCATAGTATCGTATTCGTATTGCCTCATGGTTAAATGTCCCTAAATTGGCATCATGATACGATAAATCGTCACGTGCCCAGGCACGAGACCCGGCACTTTGAAACAATAGCTCTCTCAAGATAGAGGCTATTCCGGTCAAATCAAACTTAAATTACTTGGCCAATTAGACTTTCCAACTGCATTGGCTCACTTTCTGCTTGTAACTGGCCTAAATAGTTATGCTGAAAGAGTTCATTTGGCTCAAAAGTTTAAATTTCATATTGTCGTCAATGTTCTAGTATTGGCTTTGACAATTCTATTTGTACGTCCTGCCAATAGCAGCAATGAATATTGCTCATCACTTTTTAAAGTCGAAACAATAAGGACGAGTTCAAACTTATCTGGCAAAATCGGCAGACAAATTTCGTTCCCTTCGATCAATAGAGCACTAGAAACCGCTCTTTATAGAAGTCCCGTAACACGTTCATTTGCGCATAAATTGCCAATCTTTGGAGTTGAAGATAATTTGGTAAATTTGTTAGCGCTCTCAGAAACCATAGTCGAGGATTTGCGTACTGACCCAATGGACATGTCAATCATGTCGACTTTACCGGCTGAAGTTCTTGAGGTCAGAAATCGTCTTGGAATTGAATATTTGAATTCAAAAAGCAGACCCGGAATGGGAGTTTCTCGTGAGCTTGCCGAAGAGCTTTTAAAAATTGCGCATGATGACCCTGTTGTTGGCATTGAGGCGCTCAAGATATACGACATCGATCCTGCTACCGGAAAGCACGTTCATGGATTTTGCTTCGGTCGTGCAGACTATCTTTATTTTGAATTTCTCAAAAGAGGCGTGCCAAAAAATTCAATGTATAAACTCTTTCAAGCTGGATCAATTTACGGTGATCCTAATTTTGGTCGGCCTTGGAGTAATCATGTTGTCTTGATTGTGGAAAACTTAGAGGGCGGATTTTACGCAATCGACCCACTATATAATAAAGTGATGACTCCAGATGAATGGTATGAAACTAACAATAATGTGGCTAAACTTCACCGGTCATTTCTATACGTAGGGATGCCCCAAAGAACCTATACTCAAGGAAGCATAAATACTCGCCAGGGACTTTATGATCAAAGCTTTCCGCTTATCAGATCAAGGGTAACAACTGCCACGGGACCAGCTGAAAATTTGTTTGTTCCTAAAAACAGTTTTTGGAAAAAATATTACGACGATATGATCAAAGAAATCCTCGCCAAAAACGACGGTCCCTTTTCTGAATATTTTTGTCGGGTTTCGAGACTTTGTACAAAAGACTAATGTCAACGTTGCATCGCGAGCTCGATTTCTTCGGGATTTGTCGATTTTGAATCAGGTAGTTTCTCACCTAAAAGGCTCGACGTTTTTGATCGATCAACTGATTTGATGGCCGCTGAGGGTGAATTAAAGAGATTGAAATTGAAAGCTCGGGTTTCGATACTAAAATTTCATAAAATTCTTGTATCGACAAAATATATTTTCATGAGCTTTCAATTTAAGCGATTCAAGTGTTAAGCGCAGGGTGCTGCGGCAATTTTTCCTACAATTTTTTTTGTCTTCAGAACAATTCAGCGCGGTTATGAAGTTCGCAAAAGTCGCGCAAACTTCGGAAAAATTTCGAATAAACAAAAATTTGTTAATTAAGTCTGCGGTCCTTGTAGCGGTTTTTGATCGAGATCTCGCTGAGTCACTAGACAACTTCTCAAAAATGTCTTCATGGTTCTAAAATACGCAGGAAGTTGATCCTGTCGCTTCACAAACAGTATCTTCTTAGGCGAAAGGTTTTCTCAATTCATCTTTGCAAGAATGGCCATGCTCGAATGGTAAAGCGAAGGAATCATTTCAGAGTTATTTTAGTAAAAGTCTGGTCAGGAAAGGCAACAGGCGCTAAAAAGCTCAGCACCCGGTTAATTAAGAGTTTTGGTTTAGCTCGCAGTTTTAGAAAGTCATTGCAAATTGCTCTGATCGATCAGTAGCTAGCATCTGCGCATTACCATCCGACTGGGCGTACTTAATTTTTTATCTGCACTTAAATCGTCAATGCAATTAGCCCGATTGTAGGTCGGCTCCCAATGCTGTCCTTTTTCAATGGGAATTTTTTTGAGACAGCGATTCACCACCGCAACACTAAGTGCACTCCTGGTGCACGAGTCTCTCATGATCTCCGTTTGCCCCGGATTTATATTATACTCTCCAGGAAAGGCGCGAAGGCACGCTTCGGCTATCCCTTTTGGCTGTTTCACGCAATCTGTTAGGTCAAATGAGTCCTCGGACGACGAAGGAGCCAAACTTGTTGATGATGTCGAGGAGCTTTGTTGGTAACAGTCTGCGACTGTCGTACCAGTATAAACTGACTGACAAACGTATTTACTTGAGTTTAGATTAGAAGTCTCGACTTGTCCCTGATAAACTAAACCTTGTTCGACATAACGAAGATCAACATAGCAACTACATACGTAGTCAGCAGTCGCCGCGAGCGGAATAAGTGTTAAGGCTGCGGACAGAAAAATTTTGATGATTTGCAAATGAGTATTCATAGCTTTCCTTTATTTGTTTTTGGTTTTTAGATTCAGTTGAAAAATATGATGTTCCGGTCGAGCCGGCAGTCAGAACAAAAGCACGGACGCGGCGCCGAGAATTTCTGGCGTGCAATCGTCGCCAGTACCGTAACCAGTAGAGCCATTTGGCGAAGTAATATAACTTCCGGAAATAAGACCTGTTCCGCCGTGAACATTGTCTAAGACTGTATTTCCGATTACCTGTCCGACCATTCCACGCTGGACGTCGAAGACATTGCCACCGACGAGATAACCTAGGTAGGCGCCTGTAGATTTAAAAATGTTACTTCCCGCACTGTAGCCGACAAAGCCTTCCGACCCTTTTACAAAGTTACAGGCATTCGAAGCACTAGCAAAAATAAGCGGAAGCGTAAGTAGTAAAATGCGTTTCGAATAAAAATCTTGGACTTTAGAAACTGGTGTCGTGCATTGGGCTAAAGCTTTCAAAATATTTTGCATTAGATCTCCTATACTTTTAAATTATGCATTGCAATATAAACTTAAAATCCCTATTTCGACACCTTAAAAAATCGATTCTGTTAACCAAGCTAG
>JAYUEB010000755.1:0-2904 GCA_043739525.1 Bdellovibrionales bacterium | reverse complement strand
CTTTTATTTGCAATCGAAATGCCGCGATATCAAATTCATAAGTGCCTAAAATTATTAAAATAATTAAGCTCACGAGCTGTCTATAAAATGAAAATAGGTGCCCATTTGTGTACCAAGTAGGTGCACACTTTGAGAACTCAATCATTGCTGCGCCGCAAAAACTCGGGTATTTTTGCGATTCGATTCAAAAAACCAAAGGAGAAAAAATGAGATTTTTAAATATGAAATTCATCGTCGCTTCGGCCACTTTACTTGCGTGCTGCATTTCAACAGCAGAAACAAAATCGGTAAAATGTGACGAAAATCAACCCATCGTAATCGACTCATGTGTGACGTATGCAGATCCAAATGTCGAATCTGAAATCGCGTCAGCAAATTGTCGTATCTACAATGATCCAAATACCTGGGAGTGTGATGGAGATATTTTAGAATACAAATTACGTGAGACTCTTTATTTTCCGCTAACCAATCAAACTGTCGTTCGAAAAACCAATAATCAAATTCAGTTCAAAGCTTGGGGCAAAGAGAACTCAGGAGCACTTGATCGGCTGCGAAGTGTTTTGACGAATTTGCCAGGTTCGATACTTGTCACCCAAAGATGTGCGAAATAACTAAAAGGAGAAATTTGTGAAAGCCTTATTTGCAATTTTAATCTTATCGCTAGCTTCGAATGCTTTTGGCTCAAGCCTTAATGTTTCTAAAGAAAAAATTATGCTAGCGATGTCTTCTGTTCTACTAACGGAGGGTACGCAGATTCAATCCGTGTCGATAGAAAGTAACGGAGTATTTCTTTCGTATGTAAATGACAAGGGTGTTTGTTTTGTTCAGAGATTGAGTATTCGGCTCGATGCTCGTGGAGTTCCTTACCTTGATGAGGCTCCGTTACCACAAGCAAAAAACTGTCTAGCGGCTAAATCAAATTAGAGTTTTTTTGATTTAACTTTAGAATGCTTTTTAGCTTTTGCTTTGATAACTGGTTTGAGGTTTGAACTCTCCCACGCAGCTTTCAAAGCAGTACGAAAGACTTCTTTCTCGACAAATTCTAAATGGACGGTTGTGGCTCCCTTTTCTCCCCACTTGTTGGGAACGGGAGAAAAGGCCTCACCGTCAATTTCCAAAAATTTATTCTGCTGCGTTGGCGTCAACATAAGGTTGACCTGCTTTTTATCGGGCCAGAAGGTCGCAAAAATTTTTTTATTAGCGCAGTAGGCATCTCCGCCAAAATGATCTTTTACTGAAACCTCGGGAAATGATTTTGCGATTTCGGCTGCGGCTCTTGCGCTCAACATGTCTGATTTCTCCTTTTGAAAATTAGAACTAATGGCAGGCATTTGGTCAAGACATTCGCCTAGTGATAGAGGAATTCACTTTTAGGTTTAAGTTCTAAGTAAACATCTGATAGCCTTATTGAACTAAGGAGTACTCTATGGATAAAAAAATTTTTTCTATCGGTTTTGTTTTCCTCGCACTGGCGGCCTGCTCAAAAAGCGGTGACTCGGTTCCTGCGGCTTCTAACCCGCAAGCTACAAATGCAGTGGTTCTCGAAGGAACTTGGCAGGGCTCTTGTACAAATTTTAGTTCAGGATCTTTTCAGTCGAGCGGACTCGAAAGCCCTGTTGTCAGTGACACGAACGTCAGTATCAATACAAATACTTATTCGACAGCGGATTGCTCCGGTGCGATTGCTGACACACTATCGATCAATGCTGGTTATGTTTCGTCAGTATCATCAACTGATCCAAGTCTTTTTAATGTCGATCTAACGCAACAGTCAATAACTTGGACGGTATTCGATCAGACGACGGTCGACATATTTAATGCTGCAAGTACATGTGGATTTTCAAATTGGACTGTCGGAGTACCAAAGGATGTCACGAATCTTTCTTGTGTGAGCGGAATAACCATAGGCAAAGTCCTTTATTCAATCGCCAAAGTAAGCGGCACGCAACTTCAGTTAGGTCAGGCGGATTCATCTCACGATGGAAGCACTCCTGCTTTAAGACATGTTGTCCTATCGTCCACCCTTTATCAGCGTAAGTGATCAATGCCGAATATCGAAAATTTATTTCTTAGTTCCATCAGATGCTGAGGACGTCTTTGATTTCTCTTCGTGTTCTGAAATACGATTGAGAACTTCATTTGGGAGCACATCCTTCTTCACAGCTTCGAAATCCTGAACGGTCGAAGTACTTACCCCTAAATGCTTAGCGATAAGATCACTGACTCTGGCGATTCTTGTTAATTCGTGCTCTGCTAGCAAACTCATTTGGAGATGAAGGTCCGAATTTTTTCTCTCGATCGCGTCCATTCGGCGTTGGTTGATTAAAACAAAAAGCGATAAAAAAATAGCCTCGAGTGAAGCGGCGAGACCGACAATTTCAAGTCTCTTGCCACTGATAAGCCAAGAGCCATAACTAACTGCGTGCAAATACAGAAAGAGAGGTCTCCCCGCAAAGTGTGCAATATAATCGATTATCTTTTGATCTGGACTTCGCTTTTCATCAGACTCTATTCTCATCTGATGAATTGTGGCAATATTTCGATCAACTGCCCCAATTATCTTGGTATTATTCTTCATTTCGATCCTGTCTTGAGCTTTTGAGTATTGGAGATGGGTATTGCACCTACGGTGCCATCAAAAAAACCCGATCTTGGTAGGCCTCCGAAAAAATTTCTTTGTAATCTGAGTAACAAGAGTTTGAATCGTACGGGCCGCACATGATGCATTTTAATTTGCAGGTACTTCCCAGACGCAAAATCGAATTGATGCCTTTGCTCATAGGGGCCGATGCTAAACAAAGATTCTATGTGGAGCAAGCGAGGCTCCCCCCGGAGAGTGCTAGGCAGTGGTTCCTTTTGCTTAGCAACAAAAATTCTCAGAGGTATTGGCGAGTCTGAGTTGAG
>JAYUEB010000754.1:0-8717 GCA_043739525.1 Bdellovibrionales bacterium | reverse complement strand
CCATTTCGCGTTCTCGGCGCTCTTCGCGAAAAATTACGTCACAATGCTGTGATGATGCAGATCCCAATCGGCCTAGAAGATCAAATCAAAGGCGTGATCGATCTTGTTAAAATGAAAGCCTATTACAACGAAGGTGAAGACGGCGAAAACGTCATCGAAAAAGAAATTCCAGCTGAATTCATGGATCAAGCCAAAGAATATCGCCACGAGCTTATCGGCAAAGCTGCTGATTTCGACGATATCGTCGGCGAGAAATTCTTGAACGAAGAAGAGCCAACTGAAGCAGAACTTAAAGAAGCTGTTCGCAAAGGTTGCCTCACTCTTCAACTCACTCCTGTGTTCTGCGGTTCTGCATACAAAAACCGTGGCGTTCAGAAGTTGTTAGATGGTGTTGCTGATTATCTTCCAAATCCAACTCAAGTAACAAACGAAGCTTTGAATCTTGATAAAGAAGAAGAAAAAGTACCAATACAAGTTGATGCGAAAGCTCCATTTGTAGGTTACGCATTTAAATTAGAAGATGGTCGTTATGGTCAGCTCACTTACATGCGCATTTACCAAGGCACTGTGAAAAAAGGTGACTTCATCACGAACGTTGCAAACCAACGTAAAGTGAAAGTTCCACGCCTAGTGAAAATGCACTCTGAGGAAATGACTGATATCGAACAAGCAACAGCGGGCGATATTATTGCGCTCTTCGGTGTTGACTGTTCTTCTGGTGATACCTTCACTGACGGACAACTCAACTACGCAATGACTTCGATGCACGTTCCAGACGCGGTTATCTCGCTTGCGGTTGCTCCTAAATTGAAAGAGGGCGCAGCAAACTTTTCAAAAGCTCTTCAAAAGTTTAGAAAAGAAGATCCAACTTTCCGCGTTCACCGTGATGAAGAATCAAGTGAAACAATCATCTCAGGAATGGGAGAGCTTCACTTAGAAGTTTACATCGAGCGCATGAAGCGTGAATTCGCATGCGAAGTAATAGCTGGTAAACCTCAAGTTGCTTACCGTGAAACAATCGGCGCAGCTGCAGACTATGACTACACTCACAAAAAACAAACGGGCGGTTCGGGTCAATTCGCAAAAGTGGTTGGACGTATCGAACCATTGCCAGTTGACGGCGATCACACTTACCTTTTCGAAAACAAAGTCGTCGGCGGAAGAATTCCTCGCGAATTCATCCCAGCTGTTGATAAAGGTTTCAAAGAGCAAATGGCTAAAGGTACTCTGATTGGCTTCCCAATCGTGGGTGTTAAGTGCGTTCTTACGGACGGTTCTTACCATGATGTCGATTCATCTGAGATGGCATTTAGAATTTGTGCGATGGCTGCGATGAGACAAGCTTACGAAAAAGCAAATCCAACTGCTCTTGAGCCAATCATGAAACTTGAGACAACTGCTCCTGAAGAATTTCAAGGATCAGTGATGGGACAAATCAATCAACGTCGCGGTATCATCATGGGAACATCAACCATTGAAGGTACAGTAACAGTGACTGCCGAAGTTCCATTGACAGAAATGTTTGGTTACTCAACTGATTTGCGATCTGCAACTCAGGGTAAGGGTGAGTTCACAATGGAATTCGCGAAATACGCAGCAATGCCAAAGGGAATCCAAGACGAACTTCACAAGAAGTACCTCGAGAAGCGTGCGGCTGAACAAAAGTGATTTTATCCGACATCTCTTTAAGAGAAATGTTAGCTAACAAGACTCTGGTGATGGAACCAATCATCCCAGAGTCGATTCAACCAGCCTCAATTGATTGCCGCCTTGGTACTCACTTCTTGTTGATTGAAGATTTTAATATGCATGTGATCTCAATGGACACCGAGATCAAATACCGCGAATACGAAGGCGAGACGATCACGATCCCGCCTCACTCTTTCTTACTCGCAACAACAATGGAATACGTGAAACTCCCAAATGACCTCACGGCTTTCGTCGAAGGACGAAGCTCAATTGGTCGCATGGGACTCTTCATCCAAAATGCCGGCTGGGTCGATCCAGGTTTCGAAGGCCGCATCACACTCGAACTCTACAACGCCAATTCATTGCCTATCCAACTTCAGGCAGGTCGACGCATTTGCCAACTTGTGTTTTGCAAAATGGATCAGGCAACATTGAACCCATACCGTGGCAAATACCAAGGACAAAACAAGTCAGTAGGTAGTCGGGTATTTCAGGACAAGAAGTAAAAAGGTACCTCCTAACATTTCGCAATTCGAAGCGTCGCAGGAATTTCATGCGCTCAAGACTAAAGTCGCATCTGATATTTCAATTCTTTAATCACCCTCGAAGCATGTTAAAATAAACGCATGAGAACTTGTCTTACTCTTGCAATTCTAACTTCTGTCATTCGAGCGCAGGCGGCCGATGTTTGGATTGATGTCGTCGGAATAGATCAAGTCAAACACGAGCAGAGTTACCAGGAGTTTTATACCTCCGCGCAAAATTTTGAAGCTGAATGTAAGACATCAATTAAAAAACCCAGCTGTTTTCTTTTTTTAAATGAGGATCCTCAACTTGCTCCACTGCTGGTTTCAATTCCAAAGGGCCTAAGCTTCAATCAAGGCCAACCCGAGTCTACAAAACTGAGTCAGTTTATTCTAAACAAAATTATGACAGCAAAAAGCGACGATACGGTTATTATTAGTCTAAATGATCACGGAGCCCCAGTCCCAAATCGAAGTGCCGCTTGTGTTTGGCTTTCAGCTCAAGACTATTTTTGTGAGAGTGACTTAATAGAAATTTTGAAAAAGAAACCTCCTGGTGTAAAAGTCTTTATAGATGCTGCCGCCTGCTTTTCAGGAGACTTTTCAAATTTGTCCAATTCTGAAGTTTGCGTTGCGACGGCCTCAAACCGCCTCAATGTTGGCTCAGTTTCAGCTCGAAACCTTTGGGCCTCTCTTTCTTTCAGGCACCCACAAACACTGACTGATCTTCAAGAGCCGATCTTCAAAGAGTCCGGCCATCAAAGATTTTTAGGGTCTCAGCTCATGCTGAATCAGCTTTGTAGAAAAACCAGAGAAAAATTGGGGCCCGACGCCACGACCTCTATGCTTTCAACTGTCCTTGCGATTCCGGTCATTGAGCCAAACAGAGAATGTCGCGATATGACTATGACGGCGCCAAAGGTTTCGGAACTTATCAGTGTCATTTCGAACTCGCTGTCCTCTCAAAAAGAACAAACCTGCAAGTCGCTGAGCTTACCGAATGTCGTTTGCAGTGCCCGAAGCCATCTTATAAAGGCAGATTCTGAATTGAGATCAGCAATGACCGAACTGAATTTAATCGATTCGAAAGAGAGGCGTTTTGTATCCGACGCAATGAAGAACCTTAACTCAGATAACAAACTCATAGAAAAAATTCACTTTCAACTCAAATCCCTTTCCCCGGCTGAACAAAAAGAATTTGAAGAAAGTTTTGAATTAGGTCTTGATCCCGATTGGCAAAAATTTTCGCATGACAGTCGAGAGGTCGCGCAAAAAATATGGCCCGAGCTAGCGCCCCTTCTAGCTAAAGTACGTGATGCATATGCAAACAAGGCAAAGATTGATCAGATTATTTCGGAGCTTAAGCAAAAAGGATATTATCAAGATCTCATAACCTTACAAACCTGTCTTTATGAGAATGCTCCCTCTCCTGCAGAGACTCATCCCGAACTCGCATTTGCTATTAACTATTATAGAAATGAAGAAGTTAAGTTTCCTGAAAAGCAGTTTACAGAAAAAGACTACACGGAGGCTCGCAAATGCGAAGACTCCATTCACTTTTAATTCTAGCTTTTGTTTCGATATTCCTAACTCAAACCTACGTACAAGCTCTAACTATTTATCAGGCCAGAGGACTCAAAAAAGATAAATGCTATGCCGAGAAGGCAGCGATCAACTGCAGAGAAGATCAGTGCACTATGAATCTTTTTCCAATGACTCATGCTCAGTTAAGCCTATCGATAGTCCAGACCCCAAAAGAGTTAAGGATGGTAATGGGCCACTTTTTTGATGTAAATTTCAAAGTCAAAACAGAGGCTGGAGATCAGATCGAAATCCTAAAATGGAAGGCGATCCCCATTCGAAAAGTCACAAAGGACATTCAAAGCTCGGACGGCATGCTTAAAAAAACAAAATGTATACCGACGAGCTGACCACAACGTCTTGAACCATAGCTTTTTTATTTCTTCTGAAGCTTCGAAAGTAATCTGAGAATCTCAAGATACAACCAGATCAACGTCAACAAGACGCCAAAGGCGCAGTACCACTCCATGAATTTGGGAGCTTTGCGATTCGCTCCATCTTCAATGACTGCAAAGTCGATAATAAAATTAAGTGCAGCAACTCCGACTACCACAACTGAAAATAAGATTCCGATTGGGCCGGCATCGTTGATCATCGCAATCGGATGACCGAACATACCCATGACGATATTCACAAGATACGTCACAACAATCGCCATCATCGCAATACCTAAAACTTTTTGAAATCTTGGAGTCGCCTGCAAAATTTTGAAATGGTAGCAAAGAATCATGAGACCCAAACATGAGAACGTTGAGACCATCGCATTCATCGCGATACCAGGCCGTACCCACTCATATCTCGCCGAAATCGCGCCCAAAGCAAAACCTTCCACTAAAGCATAAATTGGAGCCATCGTTGGCGCGAGGTCTTTTTTAAAGATGATCACGAAACCCAAAATAAGATTGAGAAAAATTGAACCCATCATGAGAGTTCCGCCGAGTGGAGTATCTGAAATATTCCAGCTCACAATTGAAGTTGCGAGCATCAACAGAAATAAAATTCCGGTTTTATTGATAGTCCCTGAAACCGTCATGACGCCAACTTCGGGATAATCTGTTGCTTGAACTTTATTGAAAATCTTTTCGTTGAACGCTGGGCTACTCATGAGTCCTCCTGGTTGAAGACATTATAAGCTAGATTTTAAGACATTGCAATTCGGTGGGCAGTCTAGGGGCAGCAGTTCTCAGCTGGCAGTCTGCCCGTCCCTGTCGCCGTTTTCAGGTATCAGTTTGCTAGCCCCTAACCGCCGAAACTGACGCCCTGAATTGCGAAATGTTACGAGGTACCTCGCGCAAAAGCCTCAGCACCCCAGTAGATCGCATTCGGCCCAAGTTGCTCTTCAATTCGTAGCAACTGATTGTACTTTGCAATACGTTCGCTACGACAAAGACTTCCCGTTTTGATTTGATGACAGCCAAGAGCCACCGCAAGGTCGGCAATCATTGAATCCTCTGTTTCGCCACTTCGATGCGACATGATGGTTTTGAACCCGGCACGTTGAGCGAGGCTAACGGCTTCGCATGTTTCGGTGAGTGTTCCGATTTGATTTACCTTCACGAGTAGTGCGTTGGCTGCCTTCTCTTTGATTCCTCGAGCAACACGTTTTGGATTTGTCACAAATAGATCATCGCCAACGATCTGAGTTTTAGCTCCCATTTGAGAGGTTTGCTTAATCCACGCAGCCCAATCATCTTCTGCAAGTCCATCTTCGATGCTGACAATCGGATATTTTTTCGTCCAGTTTTCATAAATTTTGATGAGATCATTGCTTGAGATTTTTTTGCCTTCCCACTGATATTTGCCTTCTTTAAAAAGTTCAGTTGCAGCAACATCCAGCGCCAAGAAAACATTCTTGCCAGGCTTATAACCAGCCGCCTCAACTGCCTCGAGAATCAAATCAACGGCCTCAACATTTGATTTTAATTTTGGTGCAAACCCACCTTCATCGCCGACACCTGTTGCGAGGCCTTTTTTATTTAATATTTTTTTCAAGGCGTGAAAAATTTCGCTACCGGCCCTTAAAGATTCAGAAAAACTATTTCCACAAACAGGGACAATCATGAATTCTTGTATGTCGAGACCATTATCTGCGTGCGCGCCGCCGTTTACCACATTCATCAAAGGAACTGGCAAGCGACAAGCTTGTGTTCCGCCAACATAGCGAAACAGCGGAAGACCCGCAACTTGAGCTGCCGCTTTTGCGCAAGCAAGTGACACACCGAGAATCGCATTAGCACCGAGTTTTGATTTGTTTTCCGTACCATCAAGCTCGATCAAGTGATTATCGATTGCGGTTTGATCGCTCGCGTTTGCACCTTCGAGAGATTCGGCAATGACTTCATTCACCATGCGAACGGCTTTCAATACACCTTTGCCAGAAAATCTTTTCTTATCTTCATCACGCAATTCATTCGCTTCATGCGCGCCAGTCGAAGCTCCACTTGGAACCGCTGCTCGGCCAATCGCTCCACTCTGTAACATGACATCGACTTCGATGGTTGGGTTTCCGCGACTATCGAGAATTTCACGTGCTTGAATACCGACGATGGCTGACATAGATGCTCCTTAGATGGTCCACTGAATTTGATCAGATAAGTTTTTATTTTGATTTTCAATATTTGGCAAGGCTTGCGCCTTCGCCGATTTTTTAACGGCAGAGTCCAATTCTTGAAGTTTTTCGATCACTTCTTTGAAGTGAATTAAAGATGACTTTTGAACCGTCTCCCAGTCCACTCTTCGCATCGCCTCTTTCACTTGAGGAGTTGCACGATTTTGTCCTACGAGCATGGTTACAAGCTGTTGGCTTCTCGCCATATAGTCAGCAAGTCGATAGAGTTTTTGCAAACTTTCTTGCAATTTCATTTCAGTTGATTCCGAAACAAATGCCTGAGGAACTTCGGATTCTTCAACCACGATCGTTTTGACAGTTTCAATTGGCTTAGGCATGAGAGACTCGATCGGATCGGAAACAAGCTCAACTGAAACATTTTTACGAAGCAGTTTCATCTCTTCATTTTTGGATTGAAGTGAAATCTGTAATTCTTCGATTTGCTTTTGTGATTGCTCAAGGTCACGCAAAATGTTTTGCACGAGATCTGGGTTCAAAGCTTTTTCGGCTTGAATCTCTTCAAGCAAATTTGCTTGCCGCGTGCACCACTCAATACGGAGACGACTATCTTCCCAAACCGCATGTGCAAGAGATTGCCCAAGATAACTTGGCAAAGACTCAATCGCGCCTTTGAGATACTCCACCACGCGTGGAAATTCATGGGCCGCTATGGGCAAATCTAAAACCACCGAGCTCTCATCGTGCTTCACGTTTGCGACGGGTGGCGGTGGAGAAATAAAGTAGGACAAAAATCTTTGCGGCTGTAAAAATACATCTTGCGGACTTTGAAGCATACGCAAAACGCTATCGAGCACTCCCCACGCACGCAATTCTTTGGATTGATGGCCGACAAGACTTAACAGGCTCAGCTCTTCACTCGAACTTTTGTAATGAGTGGCGACGTGATCTAAAAAATCTTCCATCTGTTTGGATTTCAACCAACAAGATGGATCCTTTAAAAACTCAATAGGAGGCAGCTCAAACTTTTCATTCAAAGTTTGCTCGAGGCGATCCAAATCTTCGCTTTGACGCTCAAGATGGAGCAGGACAGCATGTGAGATTTTACAGCTGAATAACACAGTTCTTTTTAGCGATTCTCAAGAGGCTTGGGAAGCAAAAAACTTGGAGCGCGGAAACTCAATTTGATTGTCTTCGATCTCAGGCATAAATGATGGAATTTCACCACTTGGCTCAATGTGTCCACCTAATTTGCCGTCCCGCGTCCTAACTAAATGGCCCATTTTATAGATCGGCTTAACAATATAGTTCAAATCCTTATCGAGGCCCCGAACTTCAGAAATAGCCATAATTCGACGAGATCCGTCCGACAATCTTGAGATCTGAATCACGAGTTCAATCGCACTCGCAACCGAATAGTGAAGTGCTTTTTCAGAAACTTTACCGTCTCCGCCGAGTGCTAAAGATTCAAGACGGACTAAGGCATCTTCAGGAGTATTCGCGTGAATCGTACCGAGGCAACCTTTGTGCCCCGTGTTCATCGCTTGAATAAGCTCCATACCTTCACTGCCGCGAACCTCTCCGACGATGATGCGATCAGGTCTTAAGCGCAAACTACTTTTTAGAAGATCGCGCATATTCACTTCGCCTTTGCCCTGGGCATCAGCTGTGCGGGTTTCGAAAAATACGCAGTGTTCATAATCAATTGAAAGTTCGCTCGCATCTTCGATGACGATGATACGTTGGCCTTTCGGAATACAGCTGCAAAGCAGTCCCAGTAAAGTTGTTTTACCGGAACCAGTTCCACCGCTCACCAGAATGTTTTTTCCGAGAAACATACAGATTTGTAAAAATGCAGCCGCATCGGGAGTGATCGCTCCAAGCGCCACGTAATCTTTGAATGAAATTTTACTTTGCGTAAATTTACGAATACTGACCACAGGACCGTTGGTTCTCGCCATTGGGGGAATCACGGCGTGAATACGAGACTTATCTGGCAATCGAGCGTCGAGACGAGGCTCATCTGGACCAATTCTTCGCTCTACGGTTTGAGCAATTGAATTCAATGCGACCAGTAACTCATCTGCATTCGGAAATTGCGCAGTCGTTTTTTCTAATTTACCTTTTCGCTCAACGAAGATCTGATCAAAACCATTAATCAAAATTTCTGTCACCGTCGGATCTTCAAGCAAATGCAAAACAGGCTTTAGGTTCTGTCGAACCGTATCCTGATAAACCTGCATTTTGCTTCGATCACTCATTTTAATTCCTCAGTTGCCGTCAGGATGTTGCAGTATCGTTGGTAATTGACGCTTCTGGCTCGATGTCGGGCGAAA
Source organism: Bdellovibrionales bacterium (assembly GCA_043739525.1). Taxonomy (GTDB): domain Bacteria; phylum Bdellovibrionota; class Bdellovibrionia; order Bdellovibrionales; family JAMPXM01; genus JAYTQQ01. Next base: position 21 of record JAYUEB010000754.1, on the reverse strand, counting down.
AGATTCACTTAGCCGCACAGT
>JAYUEB010000753.1:0-2906 GCA_043739525.1 Bdellovibrionales bacterium | reverse complement strand
CCTGGAACAGGCGATGTTCAACTCTCACTTGCTCAGAAAGTTCCTCTTGTTGGAGCTATAGCCATTTCAACTCCCCAAGACGTTGCTTTAAGCGATGTTAAAAAAGCTTTGGATATGTGGGCACGTGTTCAAGTTCCAATTTTAGGAGTCGTTGAGAATATGTCTTATCTGACAGTCAAAGATGCGAACGGTATTGAAAGCCGTCACCAGCTTTTTCCAAAAGGATCACTCGATCAGTTTTTAACCGACAAGGGAATTCCAAAAATAGCTGAGCTGCCATTTTATCCGAATGTTGCGAAGGCTTCTGAGATGGGCATTCCGATGGTGATTTCGCAAGAAGACAGCCCGGAGGCAAAGTCTTTCTTGGATCTTGCAAAACGAGTATGCGAACTTTAGAAATAATTTTGAACGCCTTTCGAATAAACTTCGGACAAAATAGATTTGCACAGTCTAAGGGACCAGTTTAAAATTTTCATATCCCCTCACGGCTTTTAAAATCTTGACTAAGTTAAGCCAATTGCAGTTCAATTAAATTTCAAAATCATAGGTTTTTACTTTTTAAAACCTCTCACTTCTAGATATTAGTATTCTGATCACTGATGTTTAATTTGAGAAGAACTGAAATGGAGCCCAACATGAAATACAAAAAACTCGCTCTTAGCGTAGCCGGAATTATCATGACTTCTGGAGTGCTTTCGCAAGCACAGGCTGCTGATCAACCCAAGCAGGTCCAATGCAACGGAATCGCACCGAAAGCCCATAACGACTGCGCCGGAAATGGTCATGAATGCGCGGGAATGGCGAAAAAAGATCACGATCCAAAAGAGTGGAAGTTCGCAGCGAACAAAGCTGAATGCGAAAAAGCCGGAGGAAAATTGCTTGAGGAAACTCCCAAGAAAAAATGATCATTCTGACCTCGGCGCAAGCATTGGCTTGCGCCCGATCTTTCGTAATGAAACTCAAGAACAGAAATTTTCTTGGATCGAAATCATTACTGACAACTATCTCAACGTTCATAAACGACATTGGAACGAACTCGAGATTTTTCGAAAAGACTCTGAACTTGTTTGTCACGGCGTCGGCCTCAATATAGGCGGCACGGATGAGCTAGATTTCGATTATCTCTTAAAGCTCAAAGATTTCTTCAATCATTTTGAGCCTGCTTGGGTTTCAGATCACATGTGCTGGACAAGTATTCTTGGTCATCAATCATTTGACCTGCTTCCACTCCCCTACAATCAAGAGAGCTTAAAGCATCTCACAAATCGTATTCAAAAAGTTCAAGATTTTACAAAGCGAGAATGGGTATTTGAGAATCCGAGTGTTTATCTAGAAGTTCCTAATAGCGAAATGAGTGAAGGCGAATTTTTTAAAGAACTACATGGGCGAACAGGCTGTCGTTTTTTACTGGACTTAAATAATATTCAGGTTACCTCTTACAATTTAAAAATAGATTCAAAAAAGCTTTTGGCAGAATGGCCGCTTGATGCCGTTTCACAAATTCATTTGGCGGGTGGAAGCTACACAGAAAGTCACCTCATCGATACTCATAATCAAATAGTTGAGTCAGCTGTCTGGGATTTATTTAAAGAACTCATAAAAAAAACAGGCCCCCTACCAACTCTTATTGAGTGGGATCGCGATTTTCCAGAGTTTCAAGTTTTAATGAGACAACAACAATTGGCGCAAGGAATATTGAATGAGTCTGCACGAATACCAGAAGCATTTTTACCAGCAGCTCCGTAGCGGCCATGCGCCAGTCTACTCCGGAAACTTTATTGGAGGCATTACTGAACGCCTTGATCAAATTTTTTCTCAAACGCGTAAACATCTTGGAGTTTTGGAGTTTGAAAGACTCGCATCCGAATTCGCTCAAACCACATCTTTTTTTGAAAAGAGCTGCTTTCATATTGGAGACGCGTTTCCAAACTGGGTGAAGCAAAATGCGCCACTCTCTTCCGAAATCCAAGAAATGATGACCTACGAGTTGATGATCCATCAGCTCGAACTCAATGGTGAGATCCCAATTTTTAATTCGAAGCTTCTCGAAGATTGGCTTAATGGAGACTCAAGTGTTCAAATACGTCTCCATAAAGACTGCCAATTTTTAGAAGAAGATAGCGGCTATCGACTCATTGGAATTTCAATTTTGGGCCAGGCTCATGCTCTCAAGCTCACGAAAGCCCAAGCGGCGTTTTTACAAATGCTGGAGACCTCTTCAAGTTATCTGGATTGGATAGAAAAAATTTCGCCTGAAACTGATCTCGAACAAGAAGAAACTCTTGTTCGATTTATGCGAAGTTTGATTGAGCCTGGCTGGCTCTGTCCTATAGACGATCGTTATTAGCGAGTGGAATCTCTAGTCGAGAGCCGACGGCTAATCTCTGATGTCTTGTAATTTGATTGCTCTTAATAAGCTTAGCAACTGAAACTTTGTATCGCTGAGCGATGAGAGCGATCGACTCCCCTCGTCTGACGATGTGAATATGCTTAGCAACTTTTGAAGGCTTACTAACAGCAACATTGCGCTCAGTACGCTTTCTACGATGCTTTGACATCTCTGAATGTGAAAGGCCAACGACTGAATCGCCCGGCACTTTAATTTTCTTACCTGCAACAATACGTGATTTAGCACCTAAATTGTTGAGTGATCTTAATCGTCGCGCGCTCGTGTGAAACTTGCGTGCAATACCGCCAAGAGTTTCGCCATTGCGAACACGATAGAAACTAATTTCATCGTCATCAACAACTTTGATTTGAGTGCGATCTTTTACGAGTGCCGCAACAGCAGCGGCCTTTGCCTTATCCGCCGAATCTTTCGGAACTCTCAAGCTTAGGTGCCCACCCTTATCGAGGGCGATACCTTTTTTATATGACGGATTCAAATCCTTAAGCTCGTCATAATC
>JAYUEB010000752.1:0-2908 GCA_043739525.1 Bdellovibrionales bacterium | reverse complement strand
AGCCTTTTTGAGCTGATCTTAAATTTTTCATAAGCAACGACGGGACTATTCATAAACCTATCTTAGTCGGTAACTTTAATGTCGATCAACAAAGTAATGACTGCGCCCCACATGGAGCTCAATATAGACGAGATATCCGGATTCCAGGCAGGCTTGAGTTTGAATTAAATCTCTCGGAGATTTTGAAGGAGCTACGGTTTACTGACCATTTCAATTGTATCGCAAATACTAAGTTCGAAAGCGCACAATTCATTTCGATTTTCACACCGTCAACTCGGGTCCGAATTTTATGGAACGAATGAACTCAATCCAAAAAGACTGTGGAAGATCTATCAATCGAGATGAATTCCGTCTCATCACAATGTAAAATTCTTTATACAATATTGATTCAGGATTCGTAATTTAACGATTGACCTTGCGGCACGTGAGCTCCTGAGTCGTTGTCGTATGAGGTATAAAACTACCCCTAAATATGTATCGAACGCTTTCTCCACTAAGGGTGCACTGCATGGCCAGTGAAATGTCTCTTGTGAAGTCCACAGGTCCTAATCCAGGCAAAGCCAAGAAACCGGTGCTTGTATGAGAAGAACAGAAGTCATTTGTCGGCCAACCAAAATCGTTTGTATATTTATCGTCAGTTTCAAAAAAGCCAATGGCAGGCAGGCCCCATAAAGTTGATGGCAAAGCTTTAATGGTCCCTCGCGGATTTTTGTAAAAATAAATTGCTGAATACTGCTCAGTAATTAGTTCGCTATCTGGACCACTACAAAGTACGAACTCTGAACCAAGGACGGTTTTAATGTCTGGGAAATCATATCCCGCAAATACGTATCCAATAGCTCGACGAACACGTAATGAATTTTGTTCGCCGAAGCTACGCAAAATGGCATAGAAGGCTTCATGTGCGATCAATGCTGCTTGGTTCGAAACACTCATCTTGGTGAACAATTCATTATTGACAATAACTAGGGGGTGATCCATCGAATCGACATAGTTTACAATTTGTTCGATAGCGCAATTCTCTGGCCGTGCCATCTCATAAGAATCCTCTGTCAAAGTTAAGGTAACACCATTCAAGTATTGAACGTTTTGACTTTTGTGCAGAAACATTTCAGCTTTCTCGTTCGCAAGTTTTATAAAAATTTGCGAAGGCGAGTAATTGACCCCGTCGATAGTTGCGGAACCCATATCAATAGCGAACTGCAATCGAGTCAGTGCTTCTTGAACCTGGATGGCAAGATTCTGGTTCGCTACCTTAGGGCCTCTATTGTATAGGGTTCGAGACTCCCAAAGATCTAACAATTCTACGGACTGAATTTTATGACTCGAGTCCCGACACACGACACCTTTGCCCCCGCCGCTTCCTGATGGTCCCGCAGCATGCGCCAGGACTGCGCTCGATGAAACAATCAGTAGAGTTAAGAAAGCCAAAAACTTCATTTTGAACATAATCATGTCTCCTAAAGGGACTCTTTAATCTAAAAAGAGCTTGGGTTGAACTCTTTTATAAAGCTTTGTAAGGAATGCTTCTATATTTTTATTATCAAAAAAGTCACTTTTTTAATACTTTTAGTGTAAATATGAGGTCTATGGACAAACAATCAGTTTTTGAGTTTCAATCTTATAAAGAGATAATGAAAGCAAAGTTCGAAGAGAGACGGGGTCAATTGAGCCGAGCTGCTGAGGCACTTAACTGCCAAGTGTCTTTTTTGTCTCGTGTACTAAAAACAGAAGCTCATTTGACTCTGGACCAAGCGTTTATGGTTTCAAAATTTTGGAAGTTTAATCCTGAAGAACAAGATTACTTTCAAAGTCTCGTAGAGTTTGAAAGAGATGCGGAGCCACAATACCGCGAGCATCTAAAACTAAGAATTGATAAGCAAAAACAAAACAATGAGTCTCTTCAAAAACGCACGCGAAAAGAAAATTTTCCGATTGCCGAGCAGCAGGCAATGTATTTTTCAACTTGGTTGTGGTCGGCGATTCATTTCTTATCAGCAATTCCAGAATATCAAAGCTCAAAAAAAATGGCGGTTCGATTAGGAGTTTCGGAGTCCATCATAATTGATAATTTAAAGAAGCTTGAGCTATTTAAACTGGTGTCTTCAGGCTCTCATAACCAATGGAAATATGCCTCGGGTCAATTTCATTTGCCAAAGCATTCCCCCTTTGTTGTTCAGCACCACCAAAATTGGCGCAACAAAGCTATCATGGATGCACAAAATTTTTCAAGTGAAGGCCTACACTATACAACTGTATTAACTCTAAGTAAAAAAGACGTGGAGAAAATTAAAAATTTGTTGCTCAGCTTCATCTCAGACACGGTTGAAATTTCAAATCCTTCTTCGCCTGAAGAGGCAGTCGTACTTAATTGTGATTTTTTTAAAGTTTAAGAAGTTATTCTTTTTAGCGCGGCTCGCAAGTAGTCGAGCCGCTATCGTTGAATAAAAGTCAGCGCGATCTCGAGCTGAAAAATTTTGGCGTTTTGTAAAATATTTTTCCCGACTACTGAACTCACAGAAATTGAAATGCTCGCTTTCATTTACAAAAAAACACTTTCTCGAAAATGTTTTGAAGAAAAAAAGCCGCCATATATGCGTAAAACGCTTGGGAGATTTTCTTTTTCATCGATGGTCGCTGTATCGAAAACAAGTAAACAAAATTTAAACGCGGTTATTGACGGAGTCTTTTAGCCATGGCGAAGGGAGTTTCGGTAGATTCACCGGCGGCAGCAAGTTTGAGCGTGGTGAGAAAATATTCGCGAGGATCTAATTCGACTTTTTTGCAAGATTCGATGAGCGTGTAGATGATTGCCGCAACATCGGCACCATCGATTGAGCGGGAGCCATAAAAATTCTTGCGACCAAGAACGGGATGTCGAATCGTCCTTTCCGCCTCGTTATTCGTG
>JAYUEB010000751.1:0-2912 GCA_043739525.1 Bdellovibrionales bacterium | reverse complement strand
AATTACGTAGGCTTCCATAACGACCAAATTCCACTTTTTTAAAATTGGCATTTTCAAGCTTCTTAGAGGAATCCTGCCAAAATCTAGTTCTTGCGGGTGCATTGAGAGCTTTCTCTTATGATAAGTCTCTGAGATGAATTTTGCGATCGAGACCCTTTTGTAAATTATAAGCTCTATCAGAAGTGGAATCATTAGTCCGGCAGCAAAAAACAGATCTTCTGGCCCTTCTGTTTTCGTTGGAGAACCTGTCCCGTATTGAAAAATACCTCCATTTTTTGTTAGATATTCTTTTTCGGATATTTCAGTTGGGAAATCTTTTAAAATTGAATTTAGATTAGCCCACAGATTTTTGTTAGAATCGCGGATGTGAGTCTTTTGGTACCTGGCCATGTGGCCTTATCGGCAGTACAAAAATTTAAACTAAACGTCTTTTAATATTTCGGGTAGCGACAACTTATATACCCTAGAGATTCTCCATAGAGTCGCAACAGTTAGATTTTTACCCGACTCAACCTTTTGCAGATGCCTCCAAGACGGATAGCCGTGTGCTTCAGTTTCTTCGAGGGTCCATCCTTTTTTAAGACGAATCTCTTTTAGACGTTGGCCTAGACGATTAAGGTAAGTTTCACACTCTTTTTCAATCTTCATTATTGAAAGGATTGTCAATACCACTGATAATGAGTACGTCCGATAATATGTATTTATTTGAGGGGTAAATTTTGAGAACAATAAGTTTCTATTCTGCAATTATTGCATTGTGCTTGACCTGTGGTGAAGGAATTTTCGCACAGACAGAAATGCCAGAGGCCAAGAAGGAAGCACCAAAAGTAGTCGCCCCAGAAGCGACTGAAAGAAAATCAGACTACGACGATAAAAGAAGGCTAACCGACTTGATGTATATGACAAACAAAGGCGATCGGGCTAGCTCACTTGGGTACTCCTACGGAACGGTAACAACAAGCTTATACACTTCGCCAGCCAACTTACCTTTTTCAAACCGGAATACGAAACTCTCAACGCTTGATTTAAAGTATTACTATGGGCTCACGGATAATTTCTATATAGCGATGGCTTTCAGCGATCTTATAAGCCAACAGTCTGATTCAACATACGGGGCGGGAGCAGGCTCTTTGAATGGTCAAATAAGCACACTAAATTATGAAGGACTGAAAGAGTTGGCGGTCGAACTTAAATGGCGAGCATTGAGACAAGAGGCCAGTACAATCAATGTGAACATCGGATTCGGCTACTCGCCCAAGATGAGCAATCAAAAACCCGCGACGGTAACGGACAATGGTAACGCAATGAGAGGGGGAGATCAAACCGATCTTCTTTTGCAGCTTGGTAACAAATTTCAAACATTCGGATATTCACTTGAGTTGGATTACAGGTTTTTAGGCACAAGTACTTCTGTTAACTCAACTGGGGTTCGAACTGACACGACAGTTGGGAACCAATTCTCTGCGAACCTCAATTTCCAATGGTACCTTACAGACTGGTTTACCGTGAATTTGGGGGTCGAGAGGGATTCTGCCGCCTCCACTCAATCGACTTCAAGCATAGGTGGGACCACAAAAGAAAATGAATTTGCGGGCTATGCCATTTTAGCTTCGGGATTTTTCACTGTTGTGCCCGAAAAGCTGTACTTGGAATTTGATTACACCCGAGGAGTGTTAAGTGCTCATGATTTTGTGAGCGGTTCCTCGAGTTATAAGTTTGATGACCAAGTTGTAAGTTTGTATGGGCTGAAGGTACTTACTACATTTTAAAGGTGATCTGAAGTTTAACTTAATTTGTCTGCAAATAAAATCACATGTTTTTTAAAAGTGAGATGTTTCCCAATTGAAAATAATTTCATAACTCAAACATACAGATTACGCGGCTTCGACAAAATCCTTAACCAAGGTATAGTCAAGCAGTGCTGGATCGAAATTTTCATTCGCGCATCGGCGGACTAAAAAATTATAGAAATCTGCTATTAAAAATCTATCGTCTTGGCCTTTGTTTTCCAATTTTGAAAACGAGTTCCATGCTTGCTTGAGAAGTAGTGCCGGCTCTTTTTGGGTCGGACTTTTTCCTCGTAGAGCTGATTTTTTTGAAGCAATGACGACTTCGAAAACTACGTCCGTGGTGGCAACATTTTCAAGACCAGATGCCGACCTATTGCCTTTAAAAGATTTTTGAATCTTGTCTAATGAGAGAGTATTGACCACCTTTAAATTTGCATTTGATATTGCCGAAAGCAATGTTGCCCAAATCTTGCCATCAGTACTGTTGAACACAATGTGAGCTTTGCCGTTAGGCTTAAGTACTCGTGCAATCTCTTTAAATGAATCTCTCATTAGGGATTCATAGCTCAATAATGACTTGCCTCCGGCTGAAACTTTAAGTGATTTGTTGACTACTGCCTCATTTTTAACGTCAGTTAATTTGCCGAGCCAAGCTTCTGCCAAGATATTGCAGTCCGAGTAAAAAATATTAGAACCAAACGGCGGATCGGTAAAAACATAATTAATTGATTTGTCTTTAATGTGGCTCAATTTTACTGCCGACGATAAATGAATCTCGGTTTCCGCGTTAGTATCAAGTTCGGCCAAAGTTAAATAGTACTCGCAAAGAGTATCAATTTTATTTAGAAATATTTTGAATATGTTACCTTCGCTAATCAACTGAGGGATATACAAAGTGCCCGTAAGTGGCCGATGACCACCCTTCGAATTATACCTTCGAAGCTTAGAACCGTGCCAAGCAGTGTTAGTAAACGCAAACATAAGGGCGGCCTGAATTCGTTTGTCTCCAATTAATTTGATTTCTTCAAAAAGCCTTGTCAATGACGACAAATTCCTGTCGGTATAGAAATCTGCGATATTTTCAATCTGGTGTAGCTGTAAGGCCGACCGAATATACATTTC
>JAYUEB010000750.1:0-2913 GCA_043739525.1 Bdellovibrionales bacterium | reverse complement strand
CATCACTGGATCAGTGATAGACTGAAAGAGATTTGTTTGGATTTAAAAGCGCACTTCCCAGAAGACGAATTTGTTGGATTTGTCGATACTGGACCCGTGCTCGAGCGAGACCTTGCTAGACGAGCAGGCCTCGGTTGGGTGGGTAAAAATACCTGTCTAATTCATCCAAAGTTTGGCAGTTTATTTTTTTTGTCTGAGATCTACTCAAGTTTAGATTTGAAATTAGAACAAAAGCTTCACCCCGATCACTGCGGAACTTGCACAAAGTGTATTGATATTTGCCCGACCGGAGCTTTAACTGAGCGAAACTTAGATGCGCGTACCTGCATTTCTTATCTGACAATTGAGAGCAAATCAGTAACGCCAGTGGCTCTAAGAAGCCAAATAGGCGATTGGCTTTTTGGATGCGACTTATGTCAGACCGTTTGCCCTTGGAATATGAAGTTCTATAAGAACGAAATCGCTTTTGAAAACCGCGAGCTTCAAAGAGAAGACTTGGTCGCAGACCTTCGGTTTATATTGGGGAGCTCAAACAAAACTCTTGCTAAAGCCTTTCGCGATTCGAGTTTATCAAGGGCTAGTGGCAATAAGCTTAAAAGAAATGCTATGATTGTTGCCGCCAACAAAAAATTGAACGAGTTAAGTGACCTCATTACCTCCTATAGTTCCAACGAATATTTTACTGAACTATGTGAGTGGAGCCTCAGTCAAATGAGTCAACCAGACCCTATTTAAAAAGGCCTGTTTACAAGACTAAATGAACTAAAAACACTTACTATCAGATAGTCACTGTCGCCTACAAAGATCTTTGACCCGATGATGTAGCAACTATATAATTTGAGAGTCTATTTTCAATAAAAGGTTGAGGCTGAATGTTTAGAAAAACGAATGAAAATTTATTTTTTAAAAGTCAAAAAACCAATGACGAGCGCCTTGGCGAAACTGTCAAAGCGCTGTCGATTTCAGAAATTGAAAATAGCGCGACTTCTGCAAAAAAATTCTTAATTGCCGGTTACGCTGACGACGAAGGCATCAGAAATAATTCGGGTCGCATCGGTGCGCATCTTGCTCCAGCTAAAATCCGAGAATTTTTTTACAAAATGACTCCTGCCTCACTGATCGATTTTGAACTTGCTGATATCGGAGATCTGGATCCCAGTCTCGCCGCCCTGTCAGAACGTCATCAAAAAGTTATTGAAGTCGCAAGTCTCGCTTATAAAAATCAATTTCAATGGATTGGTCTTGGCGGCGGACACGACTATGGCTATCCCGATATCGCCGCATTCATCAAGACTTGTAATGAGCGGCCTTTGGTAATTAACTTTGATGCACATCTTGACGTGCGTTCCACCGAAAAAGGCATTAACAGTGGCACGCCCTTTTACCGTCTTCTCGAAGAATTTTCAGATTTTGATTTGGTGCAAATTGGCGTACAAGCGCAGTGCAACTCACTAGCTCACATAAAATATTCGATTGATCACAAAGTACATGTATTGAATTACGATGACTTCAGGCTTTCAGGTGAAGATTTGTCGAGTTTTTGTTTGAAGCGTCTGTCCCATCTTATTACCAAAAGAAGAAAATGCTTTTTATCGATCGATATTGATGGCTTTTCAAATGCATATGCTCCGGGATGCAGTCAAAGTTTTGCCACAGGTTTGCAGCCCGATGAATTTTTTCAACTGACTTCAATTTTAAATCGTCGCCTTGATGTTCGAGGGATGGGAATTTATGAGTGCTCGCCACCCCTTGATCGAGACGATCAGACTTGCAAACTAGCGGCTCTTATTATGCACAAATTTATTTTTTCAATTTGAGGATTTTGAGATGAAACCAGCAACCCATTTTGGCAGCGACAATCATTCTGGAGTTCACCCACTCATCTTAGAATCTTTGGCTCGTGCCAATCAGGGACACGCCGCTGCTTATGGGACCGACGACTACACTCAGGAAGTAATTCAAAAGCTTAAAAAACAGTTCTCAAAAGATGCTGAGATTCATTTCGTTTTCAATGGGACTGCGGCAAATGTTTTATCACTTTCGTGTTTTGCAAATTCTTATCATGCCGTATTGACTGCCAGTACTGCCCATCTATGGGTTGACGAATGTGGTGCGCCTGAAAAAATTATCGGTTGCAAATTGATTTGTGTTCCAAGTCCTGACGGAAAATTAAAGGCCAAAGATCTTACTGACTATTTGATACGTAAGGGCGATCAGCACGCTTCGCAAATTGCCGGCATTTCAATCACTCAACCTACCGAATACGGAACTGTCTACTCGCTGGAAGAGCTGGAAGAGCTTCACCAGTTTGCTAGTAAAAATGCGCTTTATCTTCATATGGACGGGTCTCGACTCGTAAATGCCGCAATTCACCTTGGCGTGAGCCTTTCAGAAATGACGAAACACGTCGATGTTTTGTCTCTGGGCGGCACCAAAAACGGACTTCTTTTTGGAGAAGCCGTGGTGATTTTAAATAAAAGCCTGGCCAAGGATTTTAAATTTAAGCGCAAGCAGTTCATGCAGCTTGCGAGCAAAACCCGATTTATTGCCGCACAATTTGATGCTTGGCTCGGAACCGATCTATGGAGAGAGATCTCGCAGCACAGCCTCGCAATGGCTCAAAAGTTACGACAGACACTATCGCTCATTCCTGAAGTACAAATTACGCAAGCGACGCAATCAAACGCGGTCTTTGCAATCTTTCCGAAAGAAATCGTACACGAATTGAAAAAACATCATTTCTTTTATATCTGGAACGAGAAGACTTTCGAAGCTAGGCTTATGACAAGCTTTGATTCGAGAGAAGAAGACATTCAATTATTTGGTCAAAAGATTAAAGAACTCTTATCTCTAAAGGTGAAATGAAGAACTTTTTAATCTATATTGTCGTTTCAACCGCACTCAGCATTACCA
>JAYUEB010000749.1:0-2918 GCA_043739525.1 Bdellovibrionales bacterium | reverse complement strand
TAATAGGATAAGTGCCTAATGCCAGAACTACCTGAAGTTGAAATCGTCAAACAGAGCTTAGAGAAAATCTTAACTCCCGAAATTGAAATATTAAAAGCGGAAGTCAGACGTAAAGATATCCGCTTTGAAATTCCAAAAAATTTGGCTACAAAATTGAAAAATCAAAAGATTGATAAGATACGTCGTCGAGCAAAATATTTACTTTTCGATATGAAATCGGGAGTTTTGCTCAATCATCTCGGCATGACCGGGAGTTGGCGCGTACTACTTCCAAATGAAGACCTCGGTATCCATGATCATTTTTGTCTTTATCTTTCGAATGAAAAAACTCTCGTTTTCAGAGACCCAAGACGTTTTGGAATGATCGATTTTTTTGAAAAAAACGCCGAATCTAAAAATAAAAGCCTGAAAGATCTCGGGCCGGAACCATTAGATGAAAAAACTTTCTCAGCTGAGTACTTATTTGAAGCTACACGTAAGCGTCAGACTCCGATTAAGAGTTTTATTATGAATCAAAAAGTCGTAGTAGGTGTTGGCAATATTTATGCTTCTGAGGCCCTTTTTTTAGCAAAAATAAATCCACTTAAAAAGGCCGCAAGACTTTCTCAACTAGAATCTGTGAAGTTAAGAGAAGCTATTTTTCAAATTTTGCAGTCCGCTATCAGACTTGGTGGCTCCACTATTCGTGATTTTGTGAGTAGCGATGGCGTCTACGGAAATTTTCAAAATCAATTTTCGGTGTATGATCGCGAGGGTGAGCAGTGCAAAATTTGCGAAACTCGCCTTAAGTCTAAAGTGCTGACAGGGCGTTCGACTTATTGGTGCCCAAGTTGCCAGAAATGAGACAATGGATATTGCTCTTAAGTTCCAAAAATCATATTCTAAATAGAACAAATTAAACTACAGAAATGTGTAAGTATCGATGGCAGCATTCAGTGAATCCTCTATAGCAGTTCTAAAGCGTTTGCCCGAAATGAATACTCTTGAAAAAGTGATGAAAGTTTTAGGTAAGCATGCGCGTGTTGAGATGATTGATAAAGTTCGTGAGGGTGATATTGAATTTCCACTCTACGGAATTGTTTTGGGAACTCAAGATCGCACGGCTCCCACGCTTGCGCTTTCTGGTGGCGTACATGGTTTAGAGCGCATCGGCAGTGAAGTTGTCATTTCATATCTCAATACCATTAGCCAAGCTCTGGAATGGGATGAGACCCTCCATGAAAGACTTAAAATCTCGCGCATGGTTTTTATGCCGATCGTAAATCCTGTCGGAATGTTTTTAACTAGAAGATCAAACGGTAATCATGTTGATCTCATGAGAAATTCACCCGTCGTTGCTGAAGAGGAGCCACCATTCTTATTGGGTGGTCAGAAATACAGTCGTAAACTTCCTTGGTTTACGGGGTCGGTGACTCGACATGAAGAAATGGAAGCTGAATCCCGCGCCCTTTGCGACTTTTACAAGCGAGAAGTTTTGGGTGCAAAGATTGCTCTTAGTGTTGACGTTCATTCTGGCTTTGGCGCGATTGACCAATTATGGTTTCCGTACGCTAAATCTCGGAGACCGCCTCCGCACATTGCTGAAATCCACGCACTCAAGAATCTATTTGATACGACTTATTCAAATCATTTTTATAAGATTGAACCACAGGCCTATACGACGCATGGTGATTTGTGGGATTTTCTCTACGATACGTCTTTGAATCAAAAAGAGCACAATCTTTATCTGCCCTGGACTTTGGAACTTGGTTCTTGGCTCTGGGTTCGAAAAAATCCGAGACAATTATTTTCAGCACTTGGTCCTTTCAATCCGCTGAAGCCCCACCGTTTGCAGCGTATTTTGCGCCGACATATTACGCTTTTTGATTTTTTACATAGAGCGATCATTTCTCCTGCTAAATGGACGCACCTTGAAGATGCAGATCGTAAGCAACTGACAAATCACGCAATGGAGTTGTGGTATGCCGCCTAAAAAGCCAGAGGCACTTTTCATTTTGATTCGGGGTTTAGGTCGAGAGTCGGGCCATTGGGGAGATTTTCCAGCGCAGTTGGGTGCCAAGATCCCAAATGCTTTGGTGAAGTGTATCGATTTGCCAGGTACCGGAGAAAATCTGGCAATGCGGTCGCCGATTCACATGAGAGAAATTTCTGAGTTTGTACGTACCGAAACTGAATTTTTAAAATCAAGAATGAAACTCGGAAAGATTAATACCTTCATTTTGGCACCTTCTTTGGGCGGAATGATTTCGACCGATTGGATGATCAATTATCCACGTGATATTTCAGGAATGGTTCTAATTAATACGAGTTTTTCGTCGTGGTCTCCATTTTGGGAAAGACTCCAGCCACAAGCTTATCAGCATATTGTTCAAATCATTTTGAAAGAAAAAGATGCCTTTGCCCGTGAAAGCGAAGTTGTGAGAATGGTCAGTAATGATGAAGATAAATTTCAAAGCCATGCGAAAGAGTGGTCGGATGTCTTTGCGGCTCGACCCATTCAGTTGACCACGATTTTACGTCAGCTTCTTGCCGCAAAAGAATTTGCGCCGCCTAAGGTAAAGGTTGCGGCACCCATTCTCCTTCTCAGTAGTGCTGAAGACCGCATGGTGAACCCACGATGCTCTGAGATCATTCAAAATGTTTGGGATTGTCCAATGCATGTCCATCCATGGGCCGGCCACGATATACCACTAGATGATGCTGACTGGGTCATTGAGAAGACGGCAGACTGGTACCAAAGCCTTGCCTTTGAAGATTTCAAAGCCGTAGCAGCTCAGGGCTAGCCCTTCATTAGAAACTGATTGTGGGGTCTTTCGGATTATTATAAGCTTTGAGCAGATGCCTATCAGATCAACTTGGACTTCATCATACACTTTAGTCATTTCGCTTTTTTTGTGCCTCATTTCATTTGATACATA
>JAYUEB010000748.1:0-2919 GCA_043739525.1 Bdellovibrionales bacterium | reverse complement strand
ATCTGCACAGAAGCTCAGGAAAAATGGGGTAAGGATCTTCACATTCGTCTCTGGCATCGCAAAGGCCGTCTCGACATTGGTGAACTGAGTGTGGCTATTGTTGTATCTTCTCGCCATCGTGATGAGTCTTATCGTGCGAGTCGATATATTATCGAACAACTTAAACATCGCTCTCCGATTTGGAAAAAAGAGCATTACGAAGATGGCGACAGTGAATGGCTACAAGGTCACGCACTTTGCTCACACGAGCCCGAGGATCATGCTCATGTTTAAGAATTTATTATGCTTAGTTTTGTTCTTCTCTTCTCTAGCTCAAGCTGGTCAGCAAATTAAAATTGCAGCGGCTTCAGACCTTAAATTAGTCATGAATAAATTAATCATCGCTTTTCAAGAAAATCACAAAAACATTCAGTTCTCCGAAACTTATGGTTCGAGCGGAAACTTCGTTACCCAGATCAAAAGAGGAATGGAAGTCGATTTATTTTTTTCAGCTGATACAGCCTATGCTCAGACTCTCGTTGATGCTGGGTTAACAGATGGTCCAGTTGTCTCTTTCACTCAAGGCGTTTTGGTTTTATGCGGGACAGAGTCCATCCAGGATCTTTTAAAGCCAGAATTCAAAAAAATCGCTATTGCAAATCCTGCACATGCACCTTACGGTCGTGTCGCAATTGAAGCCCTAAAATCTTCTCACGTTTACGATCAAGTAAAAAGTAGACTCGTCTTCGGAGAAAATATTTCACAAGCAGCTCAATTTTTACAAGTGGGTGCCGCGAGTACGGGCCTTATCGCTCAGAGTTTAAGCCTTTCTTTAGACCTAAAAAAGTTCTCGTGTCACACAATTGACCAGAGTCTCTACCAGCCACTGACTCAAGGGCTTGTCGTTTTGAAAAAATCAAATTCAATAGAAATTGCAAAAGAATTCACGCAATTTATGCTGAGTAAAAAAGCGAAAGATCTCTTCAATCAAAATGGCTTCTGGTCGGCTGATTTGAAATGATTGAATTCGATGCTCTGTTTTTAAGTCTCAAACTCGCATCTCTCACCTCACTTATTTTACTGTTTTTTGGTTTGCCTCTGGCCTTTGTCATCGCTCGCAGTCAAACTAAATGGACGAGCCTAATTGAGACTCTTTTGCTCTTACCAATTGTTTTACCACCTACGGTTCTAGGCTTTTATCTTCTTATTGCTCTCAGCTCTGGGGGCCTTGCATTTACTTTCTTTGGCCTTGTTGTAGGCTCTGTCATCTATAGCTTTTCTTTTGCTTTTCAGAGCTTTGTATCCGGCTTTCAAAGTATCGCACACGAGTTCTACGAAGTCTCAGCAAGCCTTGGCGACTCACCTTTTAAGACCTTTTTAAGAGTTGCGATCCCACTTGCTAAAAACTATATATATACCGGAATGCTCTTGAGCTTTGCCCACACTCTTGGTGAATTCGGTGCTGTCCTCATGATTGGTGGAAATATTCCGGGCGAAACGCGCACTCTTTCGGTCTCAATTTACGATCAAGTCCAGTCTCTCGACTTCAAGTCAGCTCACCGAACATCTTTATTTTTACTCGGCTTTAGTTTCGCCATTTTACTTTTTGTAAATCTTTTGAAGAGAAAATCGCAAAAGAGATTTTCGGCCAGAACATGAATAGCTTATTTCAATTTCATATTGATTACTTAATAGGTAAAGAGATTCATCTTAAATCTCAAGGTAAAATTAATTTTACTGATAATCATTTCATCAAATCTATCTTCGGAGTCTCTGGCTGTGGCAAGACCAGTCTTCTTAAGATTTTTCTTGGATTTGCCCCCCAGAAGAGTGGTGAAATTCAATTTAAAGATCAAATCTGGCAAGACGCCAAACATTTTGTACCTACTTTTCAGAGAAATATTGGCTTTGTTCCGCAGAAAGAATGTCTTTTTCCATTTTTGAATGTGCAAGAAAATATTATTTATGCAATTCAAAATTGGGAACCCCAAAAAATTAAAAAACGCCTTGATGAATTACTTGAACTGTTTCAATTAAAAGATCTCGCAAATCGAAAAATTTCAGAAGTCTCTGGCGGACAAAGGCAGCGCATTTCACTAGCCAGAGCTGTCGCCTCTTTTCCTCAACTTCTTTTACTAGATGAAGCCTTCTCAGCACTTGATTCTAAAAGTCGCGAGCAGCTACTTCCTGAACTTTCAAAATGGCTTCATGAACTCAAAATCCCAGCGATTGTGATTAGCCACGATGAAAGGGATGCCAGACTTTTGTCTTCTGAGATCTATCACTTCGAGGGCCATTCTCTTCTCATCTAGATTTTGGAACTGGGTTTTAAGTCTAAAACTTTCAGATTCCCTATTTTGTGCCCGTTTACTGTGCGATTCTAAATGAATCACGAGGAGGTCTCGTATGAAGCTTTCCCTAAAAGTATTATGTATCGCACTCCTGTTTGCGTCAGCCAAATCTTACTGCGCCGTATTCATAGAACCTGGACTGATCTATCAAAGTAACGGCACATACGACCCTCAAGCGAGTACCACTTACAAAGTGAACACCATTGGTTATGGCGCAAAGCTCGGCTGGAATTTTCATATGATGCCGATTTTGATAGGTGCTGAATACTTCGGGACTCCCTCAAGCGACTATAAAGCCACGCCTTCAGGGACGAACTCCGTCTCAGGAACTGAAAATTGGTTTGGGGCTTTTATTGGATTTCGTTTAGATAGATTTCGCATCATTGGCTCTTTTCTTTTTTCAGACAATCAAGAAATTAAAACCACTGATCCAAGTGGAAACCCAATCAATGACATTAAAGACAAAGGATCGGGCTATAAAGTTGGATTGTACTATGACGTCTTCAGACACCTAAGTCTCGGTGTCGAATACAATGAAGTGACCTATACAAGTGAGTCCAACCTTACAGGAGGCACAGGTTTTTCAAAT
>JAYUEB010000747.1:0-8774 GCA_043739525.1 Bdellovibrionales bacterium | reverse complement strand
TTAGTTTTCAACATCTTGACGATTCTGCCGCAACGTGCTTTTATCCCCCCACCTGAAAAGCCTAAATTTAAGGTCGTATATAAAAAGACGTATTTTTCAGTATTTTTAAAAAGAGGTAGTATTATGAAAAGAACATATCAACCAAGCCGACGCCGTCGCAAAGCAGTCCATGGTTTTCGCGCAAGAATGGCAACTAAAGACGGTCAAGAAGTCCTCAATCGCCGCAGAGCTAAAGGCCGCAAGCGTTTAGTGGTTGAAGTTGGCGGAAAGTAAGCCCGTACTTAAGCAACAGCTTAAAGAACTGATCGTCTTAAAGAAAACGACTGACTTCCAAAAAATTCAAAAAAAAGGTCAGCGCTACAAGCCAGTGGCGTGGTTGATCTTTAATTTTATCGAAAATGACCTCGCTCATTTTCGCTGTGGTTGGACTGTTTCTAGAAAAGTGGGTTCGGCCGTCATACGAAACAAATTAAAGCGCTGGTCGCGAGTTTGTATTCGAAAAGCTTTTAAACTAACAGAGCTTGCAGAGATTCCCGTCGATTTGAATTTAGTTTTTCTGCAAAGAGATGATGGTTTTTACCGGAATCTGAAGTATAGAGAGTTTGAATTTATTATGCACAAAGGAATCTCTCAATTAGAGAAGCGAAAAAAAGTGAATGAAAAATAATTTTGAACAAATTTCAGCTTCTGTTTTCCGTTTCGGAGCTTTGCTTTTTGTTCGTCTCTATCAAGCACTTTTGAGTCCTTTTCTAGGTAGAGCTTGTCGCTTTGAACCGACTTGTTCGCAATATGCGATTCAGGTTCTTCAGACACAAAGGCCTTCGCAAGCATCTTTGCTCATCCTTAAACGTTTATCAAAATGTCATCCTTGGGGTGGCCATGGATTTGATCCAGCTCCGCTAGTTTCAAATCAATCTCCAAATATAAGAGAAAGAAGTTTTATTTCATGAGCGACAACAAAAACTTTTTAGATCCTAAAATGATTGGCACCCTCGTTTTAATCGCAGGATTCTGGTTGGCGTGGTCATATTATATGGACGTCAAATATCCTCATAAGGATGTTCCTGTTCAAGCAACGACAGAATCTCCAAATGTTCAAACTCAGGCGCCAGCAACGATGTCAGAATCCGCACAATCAAATCCAGTTGCGGTCAAAAAGGACCCTTCGGAAAAGGGCGCAGCTGGAGCAGCAGAAAGCTTTACAAACTATTCGAGCGATGAACTTGCTTTTCAGATTTCGAGCTTCGGAATGGGCCTTAAAAATATTGATGTTAAAAAGTATAAAAGCCGTGAAGAACAACCTATCGTTTTGGGTCGCGTGAATACGGATCTTCCATTTTCAACGTATACTCTCGCAAATAATAAGCCTGTTGAATTTAAGATTACTCAAGTCGATGCCAACAGCTTTCAAGGGATCGCACAAGTAGGAACGGCCGAAATTACTAAGACGATCAAAATTCATCCTGAAACATATAGTATGGATGTTGAAGTTGACGCGAAAAATCTTGGCGAAGAATTTAAAGGTCTTGTCACTTATGTGAGTGATCTTTTAATTGACCAAAAGCGGAGTGGATTCTTGGCGCCGCCAATCGAGAAGCAAGAAGTTTATTTTTTGCATGACGATAAGCAAACTCGCCAAGCGCTAAGCTCTGAGAAAGCCTTTTCTGTAGACGAGAAAAACATCAGCCTGCTCTCTCTTGATATTCATTATTTTGCCTTAGCGATCGCCGAAAACTCAGAAGTATCACCAAGTGTAAAAGTATCTATTCCTGAAAAAGCAGATGTTGCGACGGGAGCATTGATTTATGCAAAATCAGCGCTTTCAAATCAAATGAAAATTCATTACACCGCATTTGCAGGCCCAAAATCTTTCGACATTCTTTCAAAAGTCGATCAAAGGCTTGGAAGCGTCGTTGATTACGGAACTTTTGCGGTTATCGCAAGACCACTTTTGACGGTGATGAACTTCTTCTATCACCTTGTTCATAACTACGGCCTAGCAATTATTTTGCTGACGCTTTTGGTGCGTGCTTTGGTGATGCCGTTTAATATCTACTCTTTTAAATCAATGAAGGTGATGCAGAAGCTTCAACCTGAAATGAAAGCATTGAGAGAGAAATACAAAGACGATCCAGTTCAACAAAATGCTAAAGTAATGGAGTTGATGAAGACAAACAAAGCCAATCCTTTGGGTGGCTGTTTGCCGATGCTTCTTCAATTGCCGGTGTTTTTTGCTCTCTATCAAACTCTTGGTCAAAGCATTGAGCTCTATCGTGAGCCATTTATTTTTTGGATTCATGATTTAAGTTATCGCGATCCGTTTTATGTTTTGCCGGTTTTAATGGGTATCACGATGTTCATTCAGCAAAAAATCACGCCAAGCAATATGGACCCTCAACAAGCCAAAATCATGGCATTTATGCCAATTATGTTCACGTTCTTCATGGTATCTCTACCAAGCGGACTCACACTGTATATTTTTATCAGTACGCTTTTTGGAATTACCCAACAATATTTATTTTTAAGAGAGAAAACACCTAATCATACTCAGGTAAAACAGGTACAAGCCTAGGAGGAAGTCATGGCAGGATTTTTTAGTAAGTTATTTGGGGGAAAAAAGAAGGAAGGCGAGACAACTGCTCTCGAGCTAGCCGAAAACGCAATGGCGGGGATCATTGAAAAAGGTAATTTTGACCTCAAGTTTAAAGTCACCAGCCAAGGTGAGAAAGACAAAGAAGAAATCACCTTTAATCTTGAAGGTGCAGACGCAAATCTTTTGACTGAAAAAGAAGGTGCGCTACTCGATTCTATTCAAATGTTCATTAAGAGAGTGATTCAACACCAATTGCCAGAATCTCGAGTAGACGTTCATTTTGATTGTAACGGATACCGTGAAGAAGCCAATAAATCACTTGTGGAGCTCGCTGAGAAGTTGAGAGATCGCGCTTTAGAGCAAGGTCGTTCAGTTTACTTGCGCGCTCTTCATCCAAAAGATCGTAAAGTGGTTCATCAATATTTGGCTAGTGATGAGCGCGTTCGTAGCCGCTCAGTGGGTGACGGACTTTTCAAGAAAATTAAAATCTATCCGGTTAAAGCTAATAAAGCCGAAGGTCACGCGGATACCGCTGACAATATGTAAAGACATGGTTTCGAATGACGGCTAACGAGAAAGTGCAAAGTTTATTTGATTTATCGTTGGCCGATTCGGATTGCATCTGCGCGATTTCAACGCCTCCTGGAGTAGGAGGAATCTCGGTGATTCGCGTCTCTGGCCCCAAAAGCTTTGAGATTTCTAAACGCATTTGCGGCTTCTTACCCGATCACCCCGAATCTCATCGCATCTATTATGGCTTTGCCCAAAATAATTCAGAAAAAATCGATGAAGTTTTGGTTTCTTGTTTTTCAAAAGGTAAGTCTTTTACGGGGGAAGAGTGCACTGAAATCTCGTGTCATGGAAGCCCAATCATTGCTGAAAATATTGTTCAGGCTCTTTTAAAAGCCGGAGCTCGCCTGGCGAGACCGGGAGAGTTCACATGTCGTGCTTTTTTTAATGGTCGCATTGATCTTGTTCAGGCCGAAAGCGTTCTTGCTCTTATCGAGAGCCAGAGCAAACAGGCTTCACGCTTGGCTTTGCGGCAACTTGAAGGTGAACTCTCTTTTGAATATAAAAAGATCGAGGATGCTTTTGTTTGGGTTCTTGCTCAAATAGAAGCCGGTATCGACTTTTCAACCGAAGGCCTTGATGTTGTCGCTTACGATAAAATCTTTATTCGTCTTGAAACCGCGCAAAAGTCCGTGCAGGCACTACTTGAATCCTACGAGGCAGGACGAATCGTTCGAGATGGCTTAGTCGTAGCCCTCCTCGGAAAACCAAATGTCGGCAAATCTAGCCTCCTTAACGCCCTCATTAAAGAAGACCGCGCAATTGTGACGGATGAACCTGGTACGACCCGCGATCTTGTGAGCGCAAGCTTACGTCTTGGTGGAGTGAAAATCGAACTCGTCGATACGGCAGGAATCCGAGAGGCCAGTAATAAGGGCGAACAAATCGGCATTAGAAAATCTCTTGAGATGATGCAAAAAGCCGATGTCGTTCTTTATATCGTTGAAGCCGGAGAGAGTTTGGGCGAAGAACTTAAAAGCTCAGCCCCCGTGGGAGTTCAGAGTCGGGCACTTTGCTATAATAAAATAGATTTGCATTCAGAAGTTAAGGCGTCGTCTCAGGGCGCTCTTAAAGAGTTCTTTTTAAGTGCTAAAACAGGCGCAGGCCTCTCGGACTTGAAGACCTGGCTCACTGAGCTGGCCAGCGAGAAGTCTTCAGAGACTCAGCTTGTCGTTTCTCAGGCGAGACATTTTGAATTGCTTTCAAAAATTCTAGTAAGCTTGAATTCTGCCATTAAACTTATACAAGATGACCTAAGTTCTGAGTTTGTTGCTCAAGAGCTACAAATCGGGATTCGATCGATTCACGAGCTTTTAGGTATCGCATTTGACGAGCAAGTCATCGATCGCATTTTTAAAGAGTTTTGCTTAGGAAAATAATGAGCAGTTTATTAGAGCATTTTGATGTCATCGTTATAGGTGCCGGTCATGCTGGTATCGAGGCTGCACTCAGCTCTTCTCGTCTTGGCAAAAAAACATTAGTTGTGACGACAAATATGAGTCGCATTGGATTTATGAGCTGCAATCCCTCAATCGGCGGGCTTGCAAAGGGCCATATGGTTCGTGAAATCGATGTCCTCGGCGGAGAAATGGGTAAGGCTGCAGACGCAACCTGTATTCAGTTCAAAAGACTCAATGCCCGCAAAGGCCCTGCTGTAAGGGGTTCACGGGCACAGTGTGATAAAGATCTCTATTCAAGTTATATGCAAAATGTTTTTCGTAATCAAAAAAACCTTCAGGTCATTGAAGCTGAGGTAAAAGAAGTTTTGATTGAGAAAGATAAATGCATTGGCGTTAGCCTTGAAGACTCATCTCGCATTTTAGCAAAGGCCGTTATCATCACGACGGGCACCTTTATGAGGGGCGTCATGCATATGGGTCTTGAACAACAAGAAGGCGGTCGTGTTGGCGATAAAGCGACGGTTGGAATATCAGATCAACTACGCGCCTTGGGTATGCAAGTTCACCGTTTGAAGACCGGTACTCCACCAAGACTTCATCGCGACAGTATTGACTGGAGTAAAACGATTCCAGAATATGGGGACGAAGTTTTTTATCCGTTTAGTTTTTACGGTCCTCGTGAATTACAGCTTCCGCAAATTGCTTGCTACATCAGTCATACCAACGAACAAACACATGAAATCATTAGAAAAAACTTAGACAAGTCGCCAATGTATTCAGGAATTATTGAGGGTATTGGTCCACGATATTGCCCAAGTATTGAGGATAAGGTGGTTCGTTTTGCAGATAAAATCAGCCATCAGACCTTTCTTGAGCCCGAAGGCCTGACAACGGAGTCTATTTATTTACAAGGAATATCAAGTAGTTTGCCAGCAGATATTCAGGATGAGTTTTTAAAAACCATTCCAGGGCTCGAGAACGTCAAAGTCTTAAAACATGCCTATGCAGTGGAATATGACTTTATTGAGCCAACCCAAGTTTTGAAAACGCTAGAATCCAAAGCGGTCGAGAATCTTTTTTTAGCAGGACAGATTAATGGGACCAGCGGCTATGAAGAAGCCGCCGCTCAAGGTCTGATCGCAGGAATCAACGCTGCTCGAAAAGTGAGTGGCCAAGATAAATTTGTTCTTGAGCGAGACGAAGCTTATATCGGAGTGCTTATTGATGACCTTGTGACAAAAGGAACAAAAGAACCTTATCGCATGTTCACTTCAAGAGCGGAGCACCGACTTCTTTTAAGAGAAGACAATACACTTGATCGACTTTTTGAAAAGGCAAAAGCTCATGATCTTTTAGGTGAAGAGGGCATTTTAGCTGGCGAGAAATTTCTTCAGAGACAGAGCGATATTCTAGTAAAACTCAAATCTAAACATTTGTATCCAAATGCAGAGACCATTGCGCGACTCGAATCAATGGGTACAAAAGGGATTTTGAAGCCAACAAGCTTTGAAGAGCTCTTGAGAAGAACAGAAATTAATTTTCAAGATCTTGAGAAACTCGACGCAGAATTGGTCGAGGAAGAAAGTGTTTTTGTTCCAGTTGAGATTTCAGTTAAATATGCTGGCTACATTGATCGGCAGAAACAGATTGTGGAACAGACAAAAAAGCTTGAGCAGTTTTCGATTCCTGCCGATATCATTTATGCTAAGATTCGTGGTCTTTCGAATGAAGAGATAGAGAAACTTGAACGCGTGAGACCGATGACCTTAGGGCAACTTCAAAGAATTAGTGGAGTAAATCCATCAGCAGCTCAGGCTGTTTTGGTCTACGCGAAAGCGAATAAAAAGACTCAGGAGATTAAGAGTGAGTTTTCAGAACAAGAAGCCGGATCTGGACAAGCCAAAACCACGCGACGCGGCAAAGCCTACCGAGTCCAAAATGAAGACTTGGTTCCCTGAGCTGAGCGATCTGACCCAAAAACAACTCGCAATTTATCTCGAAGAGCTTTTGAAGTTTAATAAAGCGATTAATTTGATTTCGGTCGCAAGCGCGCCTCGAGTTGAGACTGTTCATTTTGCGGACTCGATTTTGGCGGGAAAACTCATTTATCCGATGCTTCATCCTGGAAAAGAAGTTTTCGACTTTGGTAGTGGTAATGGTTTTCCAGGTATCGCGATGGCCGCGATGTACCCTGACTATAATTTTACATTGATTGAGCGCGATGGCCGAAAAGTCGAGTTCTTAAAGCATACAATTTCCAGGACTGAACTAAAGAATGTGAAGACTTTGGTCCTTTCAGTTGAGGACTTGCCCGAATCGAGTTGCCATAATGTCGTAACCCGAGGTTTTGCGGCCCTACATCGCTGCATGCTGATCGCTCGTCGACCAATGGCTAAAGGTGGGCGGCTTTTTCATCTTAAAGGCGATAGTTTTGCCTCTGAACTCGCAAGCGTTCCCTCTCAATTATTTTCTCACTGGAATGCGAGTCTGCTTGGAGATTATAAGCTTCCCGAGACAAATAGTGTCGAGACAATTGTCCTAACAGAGAAAACAACCGACTAAATTGTTCTACGTGGAACAATTTTCTATTCTTCTTTCTCTTTTTCTTCGGACGGAGCTTCAGACTTCTTTTTTTCTTCAGGCTTCGCCCCGCCCTCGCCTTTAGGTGCGGATGAATAGGCGGCGGCGGCACTCGTATTATATTCTTTGATTCTTTTGCCTAGCTTGGGTACTCGCTGACCCCAATCTCGACTGGCCAACTGCAGGCGCTTGGAGGCCTGGTATTCAGTCCATTCTTCTTTATCTGGCCAATGGAGCTTCTTGGCGAAGTACTTTGGATAAGTATCCAAGACGTACTCTTTTCGTTTAAATGCTCGGAGACGGTAGAAATTGGCCTTTTGAGTAAGCATCTCGACTTTATGTTCGAGTTCATACTTCTTTCGTATCTTGATCTTGCCGTTGTTATCACCCGGGCGGAGATCTGCGATGTCTTTGATTGTGCTCTCTAAGTTCTTTTTCTCTGTTTCGGCTGCAGCAGAGGCTGCTTTAGCCTCCTTGAGTAGGTCATTATAGATCTGATCTGACAACTCAGGGTTCTCAAGGGGCCGCTCACATGATAAAATGAGCATACTCAAAAGCACCAACAACAATGCTCGATATCCAAAACTACGACGCAAGCCTATGCAAAGTCCGCCAAGAATAGGCATTACATACTCATATGAGTTCAAAAGAGGATATCTCGAAGCTGTTTTCATCTGTTTTTTCCGAAAAAAATGTTCCACGTAGAACATCGGCAAAAAATCTTGAAAAAATAACTATCCAATAGTCCAAAAGAGAGAGATGATTTCTCATCTGGATAATCAAAACGCGATTATCTGGACTTAAGGGGTGGTCAAATGACAAGAGTAATATGTGTTGCGAATCAAAAGGGTGGAGTTGGTAAAACAACGACTTCCGTGAACCTTGCTTCAGCATTGGCGAACAAGGGACGCAAGGTTTTAATTGTCGATATGGATCCGCAAGGAAACGCCTCGAGTGGACTCGGATTAAAAAAATACGAGTATCAGGATAATAATATTTATCATGTTCTCATAGGAGAAGCTCCCATCAAGGGAGTCATCAAACAAACAAGTAATCCAAATCTTTTTGTTGCTCCTGCGAATCCTGATTTAGTCGGAGCTGAAATTGAATTGGTGGATGTTCCGCAAAGAGAATTCAAACTCAAAGCGGCATTTAAAGAATTAAAAAATGAGTTCGACTATATATTGATAGATTGTCCTCCGTCATTGGGACTTCTCACACTGAATGCCCTCTCTGCCGCGAATACATTCATTGTCCCGCTACAGTGTGAGTATTATGCGCTGGAAGGTCTAAGCCAACTTCTCAACACCGCAGGCTTAGTGAAAAAGAGTTTGAATCCTGATCTACGAATCGAAGGAATCGTTCTCACGATGTTCGATACGAGAAATAATTTGAGTCACCAAGTCGTGAGCGAAATCCAAACTCATTTCGGCGACAAAGTTTTTGCTGCGATCATTCCACGAAATGTTCGATTGAGCGAAGCTCCAAGTCACGGGCAAGCAATCATCGATTACGATTCAAAATCAATCGGCGCCGTAAAATATATGGAGCTAGCAAACGAACTCGACCAAAAAGTTTTCGGAAGCAAAAGCACTCCGAACTACCAAAACGAAAACAGACCTTCATTTGAG
>JAYUEB010000746.1:0-2923 GCA_043739525.1 Bdellovibrionales bacterium | reverse complement strand
TTGCGAAAATAATCGCTCATTTGGATAAATGCGATTCGACTCCTCAATAAAACCGAGTCCCTTAATTTTGAGATTTTCAATTCGATCGTGAGTTTCACGATCCAATTTTCTGACGAGCCAAACAAATCGACTTTTATTGCGCAACTTTTCAAGAACTTGTTTTTTTGTATAGCCAAACTCTTTTTGAAGAAGGTGCGAAACTTGTCTGCGATTTTCTATTACCTTCGGATCTGCAAAGAGAGAATACGCTGGCGCCGATACTGCAAGTTCATGACCTTTTCGATCAGTGATATCTCCGCGACGTCCATGTAACTCAATGAGTGTTTCAAATTGTTTTTTCTGTAAATTTTTAAGGCGTTCGTTGGGCCAAATTTGTAAACTTGCGGCCCTGCCAAGAATGAAGCAAGCAAACAAGGTCAGTGAAATGAAGAGAACGGTTATGCGACTTTTCATTGCTTAACAGAGTGTCCAACATCCGTCATTTGGATGATCTGACCCAATTCGGCTTTTCTAAGGGTCAAACGGCTCTCTGCAACTTTTTGCAAACGATCGGGACGAGTGACTTTTTCGAGCGCGATCATTTGTCCGCGACTCTGATCACGAGTTCGCTTTTCATCGCGAGCCAATTTTAAATCCGCGTAGCCAATACGGCGAATTTCCATTTTCAGAAAAACAATGCTGAATAAAAAACTAATAATGATAAAAATGCTTAAGTAAGGTTTGATCTCTTCAAAGCTCTGCTTCTTCATTCGAATCGCCTGTTGAAACTTCATCTGGTGTCCTTTCGAAAACTCGGAGCTTGGCGCTCCTCGACCTTGAGTTTTCTTTTTGCTCATCTCGTGTTGCGACTATGACCTTCTTATTTACTAGTCTACCTAATTTTTTCTCATCTTTGAAAATATTCTTTACAATTCTATCCTCAAGAGAATGAAAAGTAAGCACAGCCAAAAGTCCATGTGGCGAAAGTGCATTCATGAGTTTAGGTAAAGTCTCACGTAAACCACCTAGCTCGTTGTTCACGACAAGTCTAAGTCCCATAAAATATTGAGTTGCAGGATGAACTCCCTTTTTATGCCAGCCATCGACTCGTTCGATGAGAGAAGCAAGTTCGCGCGTCGTTTGAAATCTCTTTGACTTTCGATCATGTAAAATCGCTCTCATCACACGATTAGGTCTTCGGACTTCGCCCAAGCTTGTAAAAACCTTGTAGAGATCTTCTTCTTCCCATTCATTCACAACTTCTTCAGCTGTGAGTTCCTGACTTTGATCCATACGCATGTCGAGTGGGCCATCCAAATAGAAACTAAAACCACGTGCAGCCTCATCGAGTTGTGGAGAACTCACTCCCAAATCAAGTAACATCAAATCAAATTCAGCTGGCCATTTTAAAGACTCTCTCGCACTTTCAAAATCTGCATAATTTGTGTGAGCGAGCTCAAGTTTGCCTTCAGAAATTTCGGCTGCGAAATTCTCCTGGGCAAAACGAATCGCATCTTGATCGCGATCCATTGCATAGGCTTTCAAACCAGCAAACTCATCCATCACTGCTCGCAAATGGCCGCCCCTGCCAAAAGTACCATCCCAATAGGTTTTGGGAGAGGCCTTACATTGCTTATAAATCTGTAGAATTTCATCCCGTAAGACCGGCAAGTGCAGCGGGCCTTGGGTCCGGCCTACCGGGTTTGGTTTTTCATCCGAAATCATAGGGCCTCATAAATGACTGATTTGAACCTTTAGCTCCTTAAGGATTCGCTATAAAGCCCAAGGTCTTGATTCCTTAGTAAATTATTACACGATGTCTGGGGGATGTCCTTTTTTTGGTGCATCCAAGGCGTGACGTGTTAGAATTAATTAAAGCTAAACAAGCTTTTTTTAGACTTTTGAAAATTTTTGAGGTTGCAAACAAAAATGGTCAGTTGCCCGAAATGTCACTTCACACAGCCTAAAGATCAATTCTGCGCAAATTGCGGAATCGATATGCTCGCGTTTCGACCCGCGCAACCACCTATGCATGTTCGGCTTGCAAAAAATTGGATCTTTCAAGTAGGCGCCTTTGTGCTCACTCTGATTGTTGCCATCGTTCTCATTCGCGCTCAACATCGTGCTCAATTTGCTGAAGGTTTCGCGGCTCTCGAGCAAGTGACGTCAAAACACAAAAACTTTCTCTCTAAAAAACCGATGGACAAAAAGTTCGCTCAAACGGTCACAAATGAGGACTCTCAGAACGATTCTTCGGCAGAAAAAGTAGAAACAACTGCTTTACCTTCGATCGCCGAATCGACTCAGGCTTCGACAACTGCGCTTGCCAAAGTGGATGCCTCTCCTACTGATTCTCCAAGTCCTTTTCCAACAAGATTAAAATTGGTTTTTGCAGAATTAAATCGCGGAACATTTGCAGCCATTTTAGGCGATTCTCGCAATGTCGCAAGTTTTGGCGCCTATTTTTCAGGCCTCTTGCCCGAACACGACTCAAAAGCCGATTTATCTGGAATCAACATTTTGGATAGCGCCTCTGATTTGCAAATTAAATTGAATCAACCCATTGTCGTTTTTAAAGGTTCGAGAGACCCACAACTCGAACAAAATATGGGCCTCACAACCCAAATCACTCCCACTTTCATCGACGATCAAGGCGCTCATTTACAGATCGAAGTAAAACGCACTTTACGAGCCCCCCCAGGTGGAGGCGGCCCCATTGTCGAAGAAACTTTCCAGGAACAAGTCGTACTTAAAAAAGATGCAAAAGCCTATATGAGCGGCCTCTTGCCCCATCGTATTTTAAACGATGAAGAAGCCCGCACTTTAAATAGCAATCCGACCATTTTAAAAGTGCTCGCGTCTACTGATTTTCAAAACAGTAATTCTGAATTCGTAATTTTCATAGAAGCTAAATAGAAAGTACCTCGTAGCTTTTCGCAATTCG
>JAYUEB010000745.1:0-2934 GCA_043739525.1 Bdellovibrionales bacterium | reverse complement strand
AAGGTAATACGGAAGGTCGCGGCCGCAGAGTAGAAGTGATCGGAGAAGTTGTAAGCAATAAAATGCAAAAAACAATTTCCGTTCAGATCGTTCGACTTATGCGCCATAAAAAATACGGCAAATTCATCAGCAGCAGTTCAGTTTTCAGAGCACACGATGAAAAAAACGTGGCTAAAATTGGTGACACTGTTTTGCTTTATCATTCACGACCACTAAGCAAAACAAAACGTTGGGTACTTGCTGAAATTTTGAAATCAAAAAACAGCGCACCTGAAGTTAATCTCGATGGCGGAGCTCAATCATGATTCAAATGCAAACTCGGCTCAAAGTAGCCGACAATTCTGGCGCTAAAGAAGTTATGTGTATCAAAGTATTAGGCGGATCAAAACGTCGCTTTGCTGCAATTGGCGACATTATTGTTGTTTCAATTAAAGAAGCACTTCCTAATTCAAAAGTGAAAAAGGGCGAAGTTGCGAAAGCAGTTGTTGTTCGTACGATTCAAAAATTGAAACGTGCTGATGGTAGCTACATTCGCTTTGACGATAACTCAGCTGTTTTAATTAACGCTGCTAAAGAACCAATTGGAACACGTATTTTTGGTCCAGTTGCAAGAGAGCTTAGAGCTAAGCAATTTGTTAAAATTGTTTCTCTTGCTCCAGAGGTACTCTAATGTCTAAAGAAAAGACTCCAAAACACATGAATCGCATGCAAGAAAAATATAACAAAGAGACAGTTCCTGCTCTTTTGAAACAACTCCAAGCTAAGGGTGCCATGCAGGTTCCTCGCTTAGAGAAAATTGTTTTGAATGCGTGTTTAGCTGATGCTGTACAAAATCCAAAGCTGATCAATACAGCTGTGGATGAAATGACTGCAATCACTGGTCAAAAAGCCGTGATCACAAAAGCAAAAAAAGCGATTTCGAACTTTAAATTAAGAGAAGGTATGCCAATCGGAGTTCGCGTCACTTTGAGACGTGAAAAGGCATGGGCATTCATGGATCGTTTGGTGAACTTGGCTTTACCTCGCGTACGTGACTTCCGTGGTCTTCCACCAAAAGGTTTTGACGGTCGCGGAAATTACAACCTCGGTATTAAAGAACAAATCGTATTTCCAGAAGTGAACTACGATCGTATTGATAAAGTCAGAGGCTTGAACATCACTATTTGTACTTCTGCGAAGTCAGATGCTGATGGAAAAGCGCTTTTAGAAGCTTTGGGAATGCCGTTTCGTAAATAAGAAATTTTTTTGAGGAGTTAACGTGGCTAGATTAGCAATGAGAGTAAAAGCAGAAGCAACACCAAAGTTCGGTGTTCGTAAACGTAACCGCTGCAAATGTTGTGGACGAGCACGAGGCTTCTTGAGAAAATTTAAAATGTGCCGTTTGTGTTTCCGCGGTAATGCGAGCAAGGGTCTTATCCCTGGCGTTACTAAAGCAAGCTGGTAGGAATTAGTTTTTAATAAATTGCAATTAAGTAAGAGGACCTAAGATGGATACAGTTGGCGAATTTTTAACAAGAATCAGAAATGCAGGCGTTGCTAAGCACGAAAAAGTCGATGTTCCGAGCTCTAAACTCAGAGAAGGAATTGCCGGCGTACTCGAGAAAACTGGCTACATTCGTAGTTACAAAGTTGTTCGTGATGGCAAGCAAGGCATTATGCGTTTGTATCTAAGCTACGATCAAAGTGGCGCTCCGGCGTTTACTGCAATCGAGCGTCGATCAAAACCAGGACGTCGTTATTATGTTCCTAAAGATAAAATCCCAAGCGTACGCTCAGGATTTGGTGTTGCGATTTTGAGTACAAGCAAAGGCGTGATGAGTGGCGACCAAGCGATCAAAGAAAACTTAGGTGGCGAATTGCTTTGCACCCTTTACTAGTAAGTGAGTTGGTTTTTTAAATTTAGAATTATTAAAAAGGTGAAATATGTCTAGGATCGGAAGAGCTCCAATAAATTTAGCAGACTCAGTGAAAGTCAACATCACTGCGGACAACGAAGTCGTAGTAAAAGGTGCTAAGCATACTCAATCTGTGAAAATGCGCCCGGAGATCACTGCGAAAGTCGATGGTAAAACTCTAGTTCTGACTCGTAAAGATGACTCTCAAAACGCAAGAGCTTTACACGGTCTCTACCGCGCAATTCTTCAGAGTGCAGTGACTGGTGTGACAACTGGTTTCACAAGATCTCTTGATCTCGTGGGAGTTGGTTACAGAGCTTCGGTTGCTGGCAAAAAATTAGAACTTTCTCTTGGTTACAGCCATCCAATTTCTTTCCCAATTCCAGATGGAATTGAGATCAAAGTTGAAAAGCAAACCAATATTTCGGTTAATGGACCAAGCAAAGATCTCGTTGGTAAAGTTGCTGCGAAGATCAGAAGCTTTCGTCCACCAGAGCCTTACTTGGGTAAAGGTGTGAAATACACGGATGAGAAACTCCGTCGTAAAGAAGGAAAGTCTGCAGGTAAGTAAGTTTAGTTTGATTTTGAATTATTTAATTAGGTGGTTATTATGAGAGTGACATTTAAAAAACATACTGGCGTAAAACAAACTGCGCGCATGAAGAAAAAATTGCGTATTCGCAAAAAGGTTTCTGGAGATACAGCGAAGCCAAGACTTTGCATCTTTAGAAGTGCGAAGCACATTTATGCACAGATCATTGATGATGCTAACGGCAAAACTTTGGTTGCAGCATCAACTCTTGATGTTGACGGCTTAAAGGGCGCAAACAAAGAGACAGCACAGAAAATCGGCGAGACAATCGCTAAACGTGCTATCGAGAAAAAAATCAAAGCAGTCGTTTTTGATCGCAACGGGTATTTGTATCACGGCCGAGTGAAATCACTTGCTGATGGTGCACGAGCAGCTGGATTAGAGTTTTAATTTTAAGGAGAGATATTTGTGGATGCTAAACAGGTAAAGTCTGATTTCGAAGAACGC
>JAYUEB010000744.1:0-2935 GCA_043739525.1 Bdellovibrionales bacterium | reverse complement strand
GCGAAGCGATGGATCTTTTGAAGAAGTACGATTATCCAGGTAACGTGCGAGAACTCGAGAATATCATCGAGCGAACAGTCGCACTCGAAGCGGGTGCCACTATTTTGCCTGAGAGTTTGCCACCTTTTGTGAATACACCTTCGGGTCGCAAGATGGCTTCAAGTGAAGGTATCGAGATTTCGGCTGAAGAGGGTATTGATTTACAAAAAGTTCTCGATCAAATCGAAAAAGAACTTCTCATCAAAGCAATTCACGCCGCTGGCGGAACTAAAAAACGAGCGGCAAAGCTTTTGGGAATTACCTTTCGATCAATGCGCTACCGGGTTGAGAAGTTTAGTCTTGGTATTCCGGATGATGAAGGCGATACCGACGACGACAATTAGTCAGATCAGGGGTCAGGACCATACACTGTATGCCTGCCCAGATTTCCCGACTAATTCGCGAGAGCCGAATTCCACAAAGCTGTGAAGGTAGCTTCATACTTCGCCACCGTCGTTGGATCATTCAGATACAATTGATTCTCAGCATTCGATAGGGTGGCATTCATCGAATAGTTAAATGAACCCAATTCAATAGTGCGTAGATCAACGATTGAAAATTTATCATGCATAATTCCTTGGACGTTTCCGATTTTCAAAGGAACTCCAGAAGATTTAAGCTGAGCAACCAGTGAAGAGGCGCCCGAAGATTGTTGGCGATCCACAACCATTCGCACCTGAACTCCACGAGATTTTGCGGCAATGATCGCGGCCACAATTTGTGGATGTGTGATTGAGTAAATCGCGATGTCTATGGTATGCGTTGCAGTTTGCAAAAGTGAAATCAGTTTTAAATCGCATCTTTCGGCAGGAGAAAAACAGGTATCGACAGAGCCGACGACTGGATTTGACGCGAAGCTTTGCTGGGTGAAACTCATTAAACTCAATGCGACTAGGATCATGCTAACTGACTTCATTCAAAAACCCCCCATTTTTGTTCTAGCTAAGCGTATGTTGACCAAGGTCGTGGGAGCAACCTGAAAATTGTCAGGCTTTTGTTTTGGAGGGCGAAGCAAGAGACACATAAAAATAATTAATAGAAGAAATTAGCAATGACGATGAAAAATTTCACTCAGCTCAATTGAAATCGATTTAATCCAAATTCTGCCTGAAGAGAAAGCACAATTTTTTTAATTTCTTTGGGGTCTAGTTTAATTTGCTGCGTGAGCTTACTCGCCAAGATTTTCTTTTCTAAGCGCGGTTTTGCGAGCTTACGAATCGAAAAAATAAACAAGGATAAGAAAAGGCAGCCAATGATGCTGGTAAAACTGGCTAGCAGAGCGACTCTTGAGAAAGACTTTATAGCTTCGCTCTGATCTTGAAGGATAGACTCTGGCAGAAGCGGCAAAATTTCAGATTGCGAGTCCGACCAAAAGAGACCCAGGCTTGCGAGATTGGAATTCAAATTCAGATAAGAAGCGCTCTGATAATATTTTTTCATCGACCAAATATAAAGCAAGCTCATTACCGATGAGATCAAAAAGCAGATGGCATAGACTCCGGCCATAATGTGAATCATGGGTTTAAAAGGTAGCATACTTTTTTGACAAGGGTTCAATTTTATTTCAAGTGCAAGTTCAAGTCTAAAAACTCGATTTACTTTTTAGTTCTTAGGAGACCGCTTTGAGCAAAGAACTCATTGATGTTCATGGTGTAAGGAGCTCCGACAGAGGTCTCAAGCTGCGCAATTGCTTCAGCAACATTGCAATCGGCTTCGAAAAGAGCTTGCTGTGCCGCTTGCAAGTTCTTTAAGTCTTGAACATATGCCGTAGAATCAAACGTATTTACGCCCGCTTTTACTTGTGCTTGATAAATGTTTACCAAGTTTGTCGCATCGTCGTAGTAGGTCTGAGCAGCTATTTTATTTGCGTAGGCTTGTTCAAGAGTTGCTTTTGCAGTCAATACATCTTTGCGAATGCTTTTTTGTGCGTCTGTTAACATTGCTGTTGCTTGATCAATGCGAGAGTTGGCTTGCTCGATATCACCTTTATCTGTTCCACCCCAAGTGAGGCTTGCAGTTAAGCCAGCAGTTGTTGTGCTTCCGCTATGCATAGGATCCACTCCGCCAATTCCTGAATTAAGACCAGAGCCATTAGAAAGTCCGCCGCTTAGGCTAAAGTGATTTTTAAAACCACCGATACCGTTTCTTTGATCTTGAGCGGATGCAATTAAATTTTGATTGGCAGTAATTTCTGGACGACTTGCTAATCCTTTAGCGATTGCCGCATTGGCATCAACATCAAAGGATCCAGGCACTATTGGATCAACGAGATGACCACAAACACTGGTGTCACTATCATTGTTAATTAAGGTAATTAAGTTTGTGCAACTTGTAGATGCAGTACCCGTAGCAATATTGAGAGTCAATTGAGCAGCATCGACTTGTGATTTTGCTGTGTACGAATCAATTTGATTTCCTATTCCGGCTTTCACTCGGCTTGCTTCGCTATAGTAAAAGTTTTGAGAAGCCGTAAAAAGATTTTGAGCGACGATCAAATCTTTGTTTGCTTTGACGGCGTCGTAATAATTGACCGCTACCAAAAGCATCGCCTGATTGAGCTGGGCTAGAAAGAGTTGCTCTTTTGAAAGCTCAATATGTTTTGCGCTATTAATCGTTTGAGTGATTGGATTATTTAAAAGTGGAATGGTGATTCCAACATTGTGAGTTCCCATTCCTCCGTTGCTTCCGCCTCGTACGTACTGAGTGCCGATGCCGACGTTAGGCACCACGCAATTACACGAAATCGAAATTCATTTTCGTAATCTATTGAAACTAAACATTTTTTGAATAGTTCCAATAGATTACGAAAGTCAGTTTCAACCAAGACCCCGTGAGTTGAGTGTTCTCTGTTTTCCTTGTTTTGTGTCCGTTTTCGCCTATTTTAGGCCAGATCCAG
>JAYUEB010000743.1:0-2948 GCA_043739525.1 Bdellovibrionales bacterium | reverse complement strand
ATTAGTATTTTTGATGGTTGCGGGGGCCGGATTTGAACCGACGACCTTCGGGTTATGAGCCCGACGAGCTACCAGGCTGCTCCACCCCGCGATAACTTTGTTGGATCAAGTGATAGTCACTTCAGCTCTCAGAGTCAAGCAGTGCCTTGACGTTGCCAGATAATGGACGGATATTAGGCACATAAGGAGCTCCCATGGATGAGCCTAAATTACATCTCGCACATATTTTGGTTAAAAATCAATATGAAGCCGAAGATATTCTTCGTAAAATCAAAGAAGGCGTCGCCTTCTCCGAACTTGCCCAGAGATTCTCGAACTGCCCATCCGGCCGCCAAGGCGGCGATCTTGGAGTGATGGCTCTATCTCGTTTGGACGCCACTTTTGCTGAAGCTTCTGCCAAGCTTGACGCCAATCAAATTTCTGAGGTTGTACAGACTCGTTTTGGCTATCATCTGATTAAACGCCTCTAAAGTCTTGGCCGGACTTTCATGAATTGGCTCATGTTGAGACTGACTACAGGCGCAAAGATTTTTGGTCGATAATATTTTATGAACCAGGTTTCTATTCATTCGAAACTGTTAAAGCTCTTGAGTATTTTCTTTTTGCTAATTGGCATTGCGATTGGCGCTAGCACTTTCTTTAAACACAAACCTGAAACTCAATATGTCGTGAGCGCCATTTTTATTTTCCTTAGCTCGGGCGGACTTTTTCTTTCAAGGCGATTGAAGCAAATAGAGCTGAAGGTTCAGGATCTCAAGAACCAATATCCGCAGCAAGCTTGGATGTGGCGAGAAGACTGGGCACAAGGTTTTGCCACGGCGTCTGAAAAACGTGGGTCCATCGTTTTTATAGTCCTTGGTTCCTTGTTTATAGCTTTCACAAGCCCTGCTATGATGAATTTACAAAAAGAACTCGCTTTGCAACATTACAAGATTTTGGTCGCACTTGTGATTCCTCTTGTGGGGCTCTTCATGGTGCTCAAAGGTGTGCAAAAATATTTACTCGTTAAAAAATGGGGAGATCCGAAATTTGTTTTTAGTAAAGTCGGGACGCTCGGAGGAAAACTCACAGGAAACATTTCGGTAAAATGCAATTTTTCTGAACCAATTAAGGTGACATTGGCTAATAAGAGGGTTTCGACCACTGATACAGGCGATGATCAAAAAACTTTCACTCATATTCTCTGGCAGAGTGAAACTGAGATTCAAGCACAGTCCTCTATCGATGGATCTATCATTCCAATTCAATTTCATATTCCGTTTGATTTAAGAGCTACAGAAGACATCAATTCTAAAGACTCTATTCAATGGGAGCTGGTCGTTCAATCGCCACAAAATAATTTTTTGACGACTTATTTGGTTCCGGTTTTTAAAACGAGCGAGAGTAATCCTAATTTTATTCAAGAGGTTGAAATTCAAAAAGAAGTTACTTTTGATGATCATTTCGAACCAAAGTCTTTCTCTCAACTAACGACTGCAAACGGACTTGAAGTCAAATTTTTTAACAATAATCAATAGAAGATGGGTCTTGGATTTTTTCTCGCCGGCCTTATCCCTGCGGCTGTTGCCTTGTTTGTGAATATTGCATCTTCGACCTCTCACGGAGGCATTCGCATATTTGCAGTTCTGTTTTCGATTCCATTCGTTCTGATTGGGGCGATATTTATGCTATTAGGATTTTATATGCTCTTTTTGAGATGTCGTATTGTAATCGGCGACAAAGATATTCTGATCGTTAAAAAAGTCTTGGGATTCTCGAACGAGAAGCGACTCGCTTTAAATGAAATCAAACACGTCAAACTGCTTCCGAACGGACAACAAGGAAGCAAAGTTTGGTACGATCTTGGACTTGATTTGGTGGAAAAGATCGATGAAACGAATTCGCGAGATCGCCTGAGAAATCGTGTCACTATACCAAGTGGTATTCCTGAGAAAAAAGAGAGCCAATGGCTGGCTCAAAAGCTTGAGCAAAAAATTTCTTCCAAGCGGGTAGCTTAAGAAATTATTTCGCCACCGCGCAAGAATGTAAGTAGCCTGTTACCAAACTTGAAATCTTGGTTCCTAAACTCGCAGGAACTTTCAGCTGGCCAAAACTATTGTCTCCCCAGCAGTGAGCGCCCGTATCATCGATGGCACAGGTGTGGTAGCCGCCGGAGCTAATATGTCTGGGGTTTACTAAAGCTGGTACTGAAGATTGACCTTCGCTATCGCGGCCCCAACATTTCACTCCGTTGTCGTCTAAAACGCAGGTATGTTGAAAACCCGATGAGATTTCACGTGGATTTTTTAAATTTTTAGGCGCATCTGACTGGCCAAAGCGATTTTCTCCCCAGCATTTTAACGTATTATCAAAACCTATAGCACAGGTATGACGACCTCCCGAAGAGAGAGATTTCGCATTCATTGCCGGTGGAGTGCTTTGACCGTAATCATTTGCACCAAAGCATTGAACTCCGCCGCCCATTGTATAGCAGGCGTGATCAAAGCCAGCAGAGAAATAGGGTTTTAAAAAAAGGATGGAATTGTCAGTTGAAGCTGGCGCCTGAGAGATCAGATTGGAGTTATCGCCCCAGCAAGCATGATCGGCCATTCCATTCACGTTAAAAGCGCAGGCGTAGTTTGATCCGACCGAAACGTTTAGGACATCTTTGACATTTGTTCCGTCTGAAGTTTTTAAAAGACCACTCATCTTGGGAGTCGCTTTCCCCCAGCAATTGAGTTCGCCATTATATGAAATGCAGGTATTTGCGTAGCCAGCTGAGATCGAATCAAATGGAGTGAAAGAAGACTCGCCGTAAGCATCGTTTCCCCAACAAACCAATCCTGAATCATCTGTTGAGCAAGTTTGATTTGCCACTGCGCTTGTGATCAACGTAGTTGGGTGCGAGAGGTGAGGGACATTCAACTCGCCACCTTCGCCCCAGCAGCGTACTCCTGAATCTGAAAGTG
>JAYUEB010000742.1:0-2949 GCA_043739525.1 Bdellovibrionales bacterium | reverse complement strand
TTTATCAAAATGCGGTAGTGACCGCCCTACGCGAAATTCATAAAGTTCCTGTGGATATGATGATTTACGTTAAAGATTATGCGGTGCATGCCATGGGGCCGGCCACGAGAAATGTTTTTAGCTGGGCCATATTATTTAATCGTGAGCTTCTTGTAAATGCGTCTGTGCCAAAAATATTCGACGATTCTCTCGCGCTTAGCCTTCTCACCAATGGAATTGGCGTTGATGAAAGTAAGTATGACCCCTTTAATCTTAAAACTTTGCAACTATATATTTCAAACCCGGGACTTCGAACGATGATCGCAAATGCGATGGCCCCAGGAACAATTAGTCAAAATTCTCAAATCGCTCAGAGAGTCAATGCGCTTCCAGATCCAATGTCCTTTTGGTCAAATGTTTACGGTCCTTTTCAAAGGGATTTTTTTTCACTTAAAGCGACTTCGCTTGAGGACCTTGAATCATCTCTTGGAGGTAAAGTTTTAGATAGTGCCTATGTTAACAATTTTATCATCCAGCGATTATTGAGTTTTTGGGATCAATCTCAAGTTCAATTAAATATCCGGCCTCAAACTCAGACCCCAGCTCAATCTTCAAGCTGCCAGGATTTATTTTTTAGTTTGAAATAATGATTAAACCTATCTGGTGGCCTTCCTTAGGCAATATGCTGGTTGATTGTCAGTTTGAATTCTCGGCTAAGTTTAAATTTTCTATAAAATATGCTAAGGGACTCAGCCCCACACCCTTGAAATAATCACAAAATGGATTCTTTTCGATACGCCTCTGATTAGAGGAGCTGCTATCGTTGAATAAAAGTCATTGCAATTTCGAGCTCTAAATTTTCAGCGTTTTGTAAAGTATATTTTGTTTGAGAGTAGCGGCTCGAGTTCAGATTGCAAAGCATTTGAAGCGAAAATACATTTTTTTGAAAAAATCTGCGACTCAAAAAAAGTTCAAAAGCTCGTATATTCTCGCTGAGATAGTTTTGCTTGAGCCCCTCGAGGTGTATAGTAATCAAATCTTATTAAAGTTCAAGTCGTATAGGTTTTAACTGGCTTTTAAGGCGACCTATAGTTCACCGTACAAAATGAGCTCATTCAGTAGCAAGTTGCAAATGGCCTGAATTTGGGCCTGCTCTTGAAAATCACTAAAGCTCGATTTTTAATCCAGACCTCAACCTCTCAGGCAACTTTTCTCGCGACGATCTTATATTCGTAACCAAGCTCTCGCAAAATTGAGAGTAAAATTTCAAGAGTTACCTTGGCTGTTCCGACCCGCGACTCAATTTGAGCAATTCTACCTTGAGTAACACCTATTTTTTTTGCAAGCTGAACTTGAGACATTTTCTTCTCTTTTCGAGCTTTCTTGATCAGTTCGATCAAGCGGTGTTTTTCACGGACCTCATGAACGTCAACTCCGAGAGACTTTGCAAGCTCCTCAACCGTCATTTCTTTCCACGCCATGATTACACCTCTTTCAATCGTTTTAAAACCACATCAATTTCTTTTTGAGGCAGTTCTTCCGTCTTCTTTTTAAAAGCATGAACAAAATAAATTCCATCAGCTTTCTTGATAAAATAAAAAAATCTAAATGCACCAGTCCGATCCTTTAGACGTAATTCGTGCAAGCCTTTATGAACTGAAGCCAGATTACGACTCAACGGCAACGACAGACTTTGGCCTTCCTCTAGTAATACAATGGCATCCAAAAAGTCGGCTCGCATTTCCTTAGAAAGATCCTTCAAAAAATCTTCCACCGGGGATCTTCCAGAAAATGTAAGATAATATTTAACTTTCATCTGATCCTATCCTCACATCTCAGTATTAGCACAATCTAATATATTAGTAAATGCTAATAATGACTAAAAGGCTATCGACCCTTAAAAACTGGTGGCCGCAAGACCCGCACACTTTGGATTGCTTTTAATGGCTCGAAGCCGTTCTTTCACGGCGGTGCGACTGACCTCAAAATGATCTGCCAGTTTCTCGATTTTCCAGTTCTCGATCCAACGTAATCTCGCCAGTTCCGTCAAATCGAGATAGATTCGCTCCCAGGTAGCCTTGTAAGCATTTGAAATCGTTGGCCCGCCCAGTTCGAGTAGCTTCACGTAGCCTCCACCATATACGGAACCTGGAATAGGTTCTAAGTTGTTAATAAGATTCGTTTCTCCCCTCTGGGGGAAGAGTCTTCTGGTTCCGAGGTTCTACAAGGGATCAATGGTTTAGGGCGACGCTCGATGATTTCCTTCCAGGGACAGGTTAAGGATTTTGTCTTTGGGGGAATAAATGAAATCAATTGTTTTAACGATGCTTTCTTTTGTATTGAGCGCAAGTTTCTATCCTCTTCAAGTATCTCCAAAACCACTCACTGATGCCGAATTCAAAACGCTATTCGCAGAACGGGATGGTTGCTTACTGATAGCCGACCTTAAAACCGGAAAGACCTTATCCGAATACAATTCCAAACGATGCCAAGAACGCTTTTCACCATGCTCGTCATTCAAGATCGCGGCTGCCGTCATGGCTTTCGACAAAGGTATTCTTAAAGACGAAAACCAAGTTGTTAAATGGGACGGCATTAAGCGGGACCGCGAAGAATTAAATGAAGATTTAACGCCGTTCACTTGGATGAGCGAATCGGCCAAATGGGTGACCGAGTGGATCATGCCTCAACTCGGCATGGAGACCATCAAGCACTTTCTCTCCGCATTTTCCTATGGCAATCAAGACTTCAGCGGTGGCTTAAAAGATTCTTGGGTCACATCGAGTCTTAAAATATCAGCTCACGAGCAGGTTGAGTTTCTAAGAAAGCTTTGGACCAACAAGCTACCTGTATCAGAGAGATCAGTCGATCTGACGAAGAAAATCATATTGGTTAAAAAGCTGGGAACTAAATCTGAGCTCTATGGAAAAACCGGCACCGGCTGCCTTGTAGGACACGCGTGCATGGACC
>JAYUEB010000741.1:0-8867 GCA_043739525.1 Bdellovibrionales bacterium | reverse complement strand
CACCCACCGCTGTACGAAACGAATAAGTACCAACGATTGTTCTTCCGAAAAATTGCGTGAGATCTGTTTTGAGATTTTCTAAATTTTTGCTGATCGCTTGAGCCGAGTTAGCAGATGTGGTGTTGGTTTCAGGGTTGAGCATAATTCGGTGCCTTCCAGTTATCTCTCCACGGACGTGGTTTATGTTCAGCGATCATTCTTTGCAGAGCCATGATTCCATCCAAAACAGCTTCGGGAGTCGGAGGACAGCCCGGAACAAAAACATCAACCGGCACAACACGGTCAATTCCTTGAAGAACGTGGTACGAGCGATAGAATCCACCGGAGCTTGCACAAGCTCCCATTGAAATCACATATTTTGGATCGAGCATTTGTTGATAAATGTGAACTAAGACAGGCGCCATCTTTTCAGTGATGGTTCCGGCAACCAGAAGAAGATCAGCTTGGCGTGGAGAAAATCTCACAACCTCGGCACCAAATCTTGCAAGGTCATATTTCGGACCCATCACGCTCATCAGTTCAATTCCACAACAGGCAGTACCATAAGGCATCGGCCAGAGAGAATTTTTTCGTCCCCAAGCAACGAGATCGTCGAGCTTAGTTGCGAACGCAAAAGATTTAGATAATTCTTCAACACTCTTGTCAATATTAGGGTCAACATTAGGGTCAACGGAATCAGAGTGGGTATGCGGATTTGCAGAACTCATGAGTAACCTCAGTTTTGGGCAAGCGAGCCGTCACATTTCTTTATAATTAACATAGCTTAAACTCGAAGAATCTCAATGAAAATGGAATGAGAATGCTTAATTTTGGGAGCTTGCGTCTCATTGGAGGATTAGTGTTTGTATCCTTAAGGAGGAGCTGCCTAGACTATTCGCTGAAATCAAAATGATCTGCAAGGAGGCATCATGAAGTTTTTCGCAATTCTTTTTACACTTAGTTTAGGTTTGGGAGCACAGGCTGCAACTGACAACAACGACGTACTCGTCAAATTCAAAAGCCCTGAGGCATTGACTCAATATTCAGCATTTAGCTTTGCCAATGGCGTGAAAGTCGAAAATCTCGGCTTTTCAAATTGGGCGCACGTGAGAATTCCACCTGGATCAAGCTGGATGAGTGTTGAGAGTTTAAAAAATAATCCACAGGTGCTTCGCGTTCAGCCGAACTTCAAACTCCACCTAATCGAGGATTACGCTCACACGGGAGTCTACCAGAGTCCCGATTTTCTGGCTGAGCTTGTCAAAATGAGTGCGCAGACACAAGATCCAACTCCAGAAATGAAACCCGACCTACCAATTCTCATTTCGAGCACGGGTGGACACGGGGCCGATCCACTCTTCAAAAATCAGTGGGGCATGCAAGATATTGGAGTTAAAAA
The DNA here is from genome assembly GCA_043739525.1 of Bdellovibrionales bacterium. GTDB lineage: Bacteria > Bdellovibrionota > Bdellovibrionia > Bdellovibrionales > JAMPXM01 > JAYTQQ01. Next base: position 7,489 of record JAYUEB010000741.1, on the reverse strand, counting down.
TGCCTGGAAAAACGCTCAGGGCAAAGGTGTTATCGTTGCCGTCATCGATTCAGGTGTCGACTACACTCATGAAGATCTCATCGATAATATGTGGAAGAACCAAGGCGAAATGGGATTCGACAGCCAAGGTCACGACAAATCTAAAAACGGCGTCGATGACGACGGCAATGGATACATCGATGACGTGATGGCCTGGGATTTTTCAGATAACGATAATAAACCTTACGATGTTCATGGCCAGCTGATTGATGTCATCTTAAAAGGTGAGAATCCAGGTCACGGAACTCATTGCGCAGGTAACGTCGCAGCTCGCGCTGATAACGGAAAAGGAACTGCCGGAGTTGCGCCTCTTGCTCAAATCATGCCTCTTCGATTTATCAGCAAAGCTGGTCAAGGCGATACCGCTGGCGCTATCAAAGCTATCATGTACGCAATTAATAATGGCGCACGCGTTTTATCAAATTCATGGGGCTCTGAAGGTGAAGATCCAAAAGAAGCGGGCGACAACCAAGCTTTGAAAGAAGTCATCATTGGGGGACAAGAAAAAGGCGCAATCTTTGTTTTTGCAGCAGGCAACGGCCATAAAGGTGTTGGCTACGACAACGACACCGATCCAAAACCGGGAGTCCCTGCAAGCTACGCAATTGAAAATATCGTGAGCGTTGCTGCAATCGATAAAGACAATAAGCTTGGAGCATTTTCAAACTGGGGTTTAAAATCAGTTCACATCGCAGCGCCTGGCGTTCAAGTTTTCTCAACAACCGTAGGAAATACTTACGCTGACACCATCATTGATCTGTTCGGACTCAAAGCGACTTGGGATGGAACTTCCATGGCAGCACCTCACGTGGCAGGAGCCGTTGCTTTGTACTGGTCGAAACATCCAACGGCAAATTGGAGAGATGTTAAAAAAGCCTTGCTTGAGTCGGCAACTCCGATTGATAGCATGAAAGGCAAATCAATTTCCGGCGGAAAATTGAACGTCGAAAAACTATCGAATATGTAGAAAGTACCTCGTAACATTTCGCAATTCACCGCATCGGAGATCAAGTTTAGGCAAACTGATCTCCGAATTTAGTAAGAGCAACAGGCAAACTGAGACGGATACGGAAAGACCGCCAACTGAGGACCGCTGCCAGAAGACGGAAGCACCAGCCTCATCAATATAAAACTTTTCAGTCTGCCAGCCTCAGTTTCAGTTTTCAGATATCCGTTTGCCTGGCCCAGACCCCTGAATTTTTATAGGACAAAAAAGGCCACCTCCAATTGTGAATTTTTCACGGGTACAAAGCTCTAAGCGCGCACAAATGCAAATCAGTCTGGCCTCGAGCTTGCTAACATTTAGCCCGAGCCAAGGGGGCTCCGTTTAAAATGTTACGTGGGTATTTCTTTTTCATTTTATGTATTTTTGCGTCCTATTCTCATGCGGATGATTTAGGTGGACGCGGCGATATGCTTGCTCGGGCGGAAACCGGCGGCGAGTCGGCAGTTCGTCTTGCAAACAAAAATAATTCTGATCGATCAAGTGTACAATATATTTTGAGCGCTTCTGGCGCAAAACTTCCTGTTCACTTTATGCCACAAAATGATGTTTCTAAAGTTACTTTTGTTTTTGTTGGCGGGCTAGATTCGGACATCGATACTTTTACAGAAGTTGAGCAAATCCTACTTCCACTTGGATACGGAGCCGTTCGACTAGAACTCCTCGGCCAAGGCGAATTAATTTCGAAGAATGGCCCGAACATTGATCCGCTCGCTCTCTCGTCGCAAACCAGAGATTTGATTGCAGTGTTGGATCAATTGAAAATTGATAAAAACAAAATTGTGTTAGTTGGTTATTCTTACGGAGCCGCTGTTGCAATTGAAGCCGCCACTCAAATGAAAGTCACAACTCTTAATCTGATCAATCCACTCGTTCCTTCGAACCTTGATAATGCTACTTTTGCTTCAATTTTTATGCGGCTTAAAAATATATCGGGTCCTGCTCCTATCAATTACCGAGATCCTCGTGATCTTCTAATTTACCTCAGCACTCTTGGAGAGTACACAAACCAAGATGCCGAGTCTTTTAATTTGAATGAAGTGACTTCAGCCTACGATTTATTTATCGGAGTTCCCGCTGATACAGCTGGCGCTCTGAGCCTTGTTACGAATCGAGTGAATATCTTTGATGGTCTTTCAGATCTGGTCGTGGCATCTTCTGACAAATCAAATCTTTTTGATCGAGTTTTGCCGATTCGCCGAGGCGTTTACTATCGAGCCGATGGCGTTACCCATCGCGCTCCTGAAGAATCTGCTGCCGAGGTCGTTAAGTTCTTAACCGAGACAAATCCCTAGATAGACCTTAAGGCGCTAAGCCTGCTACCTCTATAATATAGGTCACACCGACCTGTGCGATTTTGAAAAAATAATTTTGATCGATTTTATCAAAAGTGTCTCCACCTTCTGAATCAAAATGTGGATTTTCAAATGGTGTGTTTTCGGAATAGACAACAGTTGGAACTCCAATTTCCCACATAGCATAGTGATCTGAGTTTTGCCCCATGCAGTTCCGTTCCGCTTTTAAGCTCGAATACTGCCTTACAATTTTCTCCATGAGATCACCCTGCTCAGGAAAATTGTATTGGCCATTTGTTGAACAGCTAAAAATGTCAACCGTCTCTGGAGAACTACAGCTTCCGTCAGCGGTGCAATTCCAACCCGCTTGCTCATTATCAACCGCCGCAATAATTTTGAAATTCTCAGCCTGGGCTTTTTGACTAATGTATCGAGCGTAATTGCGAGCGCCGTCTAGGCCGCCCCACTCTTCGTAGTCAGCCGCGACAAAGCGTAAGGTATATTTTAATTTTGCTTTTCCAGACCGAAGATACTCACTCACTATTCGAGCTGTTTCGAGAGACGTCGACATTCCAGTCATATCATCATCGACGGCAGGATTTGCAGTTTCTTACCCGCCTCTTCCCATTGAATCGTAATGAACAATGACGACCACTGAATCCGCGCTCTCGCCTTTAATAACAGCCTCGACATTGTGACCTTCTGGCTCAATCTCGGTATGATCAGTTTGAAAGCTCATCGTATTCACTTCAAATCCTAGTTTTTGAAAGTAGTCTGTGAAGTAAGCTCGAAAATTCTGTTTCCCGGCAGCTGAGTAACGCTCGGTAATTTGCAAAGTCTGACCACCAACATTGACTTGATTCACGCCCGTCATATCTTTTAAAACTTGAATGAGCCTTTGTTGATTCACATCCGCAAAGACTTGCGCATAAAAATCTTGCGCATGTGCGACTGATAAACCCAAAAAACAAAATGCGGAGATAAGAAACTTCATCGTGACCTTCCTTGATAACGAGTAGTTGGTTTGAAACGACAAAAGTCGAAACTCATCATGAGCTCGACTTTTGACTAGAGTTCCAATATGGAACTGGACATCTTTTTAAGTTTTACAGACCGGACTTACGCAAGGCAAATGCAAATAGGTCCAGTCTTATTCGTCTTTCAAATCTTTGAAGTTTGCATAATTGCGCTCAGAGAGGCGTTGCTGTTTTTTCCATTTCGCAACCTCCTGCTCATAACTGACTTTCTTTTCATTCAAAGACTTTTGATCTTTTTGAGCTTGAGAAAGCTTGTCTTGCAAAGCCTTTTCTAAATCAACGACTTCTTGCTGATGGCTCTGCCAGTTGTTTTGCTCAGATGTCATTGTCTCGAGCTTGGTCTGGTATCCAACGATGTTCTCTTGTCGCTTGAGTTGATTGGCTTCAAGTTTAGCGAGAGTCGCTTTAAGGTCTTCAATTTGTTTTTTCTCAGCATCCATTTTTTCTTGTTCGGTTTTCATAAATCCGACTAATTGCTTCTTAGAATTTTCAACAGTTGCTTTACCTTTTTGAGAGTCATCAAGTTGTTTTTGAACAGCAACTTTTTGCTTTTCAAGTTGCTTAAGGGCGCCTTGAAGTTCTTTAATGTTCTGATCAACAATTTTCAAATTGTCTTCGTATTGTTTTAAATTCTCTCGACTCGCATCGACATTCTCTTTCAGCTGAACAACTTTTTCAGGAATATTAGTTTCAGCATTTGCTGATAATGCGAGTCCCAACAGAGTCGCTAGCGCAAAACTGGCAATCACTAGTTTTGTTTGTAAGTTTGGCTTTCTCATTACTCTCCCCCGTTACGTGCTTGTCTGTTGTCAGGACAATTATTTTTAAGTGATGATCGGTAGTGGCCAATTTCGTCTTCCCAGTATTCTCCGTCAAAATCCCACTGTAAGCTTTTTGATTTTGGAAGAACACTTGCTGGAACTCGATTTGATTTCTCGCCACCTGCAACTTGAAATCGAATATTCTCTCCGCTTCCAGAGTAGACTTCGTATCTCAGCAGCTCATTGTTATCTAAAATTCGAATAAGATCTTCTTTCATGCTCGTCAATCGTTTTTGTAAAACACGTTCGAGCTCAACCTTGCTTGAAGCAATTCTTTGTTCTGCAAGTTTGACTGACTCAGCTCGGTAGGCAGAAACTGCCTTCTTCGCATCATTAAATAAATCAATTTGAAAGAACTGTGAATTTAAAGTTTTAAATTCTGTTTCAAGATTCTCCTGCAATTCCAATTTCTGTTCGGCTTTAGTCCCGTCATTGTTGATCGCGACTATTTGCTTTTTTATATTCTCAATGCGTGCACGAGATTTTGTGATCGTCGCCTGAGCTTTAGCGAGACTCATTTCAACGTCTTTATCAAATCTTGAATAAATATCTCGCTCTTCGGCTTGTCGATTCAAAGCGAGCTGTCTGACTAAGAAGTCTTTATGTCTCGCCATCTCGCGAATGACTGGCCCCGGTAAACCATCTACTTCGCCGCCCGCTTTAGATGAAATATAAGTGCGAATCGTTTGATAAGCTGCATGCCCGGCACCCGATTGATAGGCTACCATTTTGTCGAGAAATGGACGATATTGCTTTTCAAGAATGCTGAGGGTCTTATAAGCATCGCCATATTGGCAAATATTCAAATAACCAATTGTGCGAATCACGTAACTCTCAGGTTTATAAACGGCATTAAAAAACGGCGACTGAACCGAATACATATTGCCAATAGCTCCCGCAAAATCAGACATTTCAAGCTGAGCCCAACCCATCTCTGTCAAGCTTTGAACCCATAATGGATGGTCTTTTGAAACTTTTAAAAAGTCTTCTCGCGCTTCTTTGAATTTTTTCTCCTGAAACTGCATGCGCGCGAGGTTCAAAGCGACGAGTGCCTGAAACTCATCATTCTTCTTATCAAGCGCAAGTTGTTTAATAAGGTTTTCTTGAATCTGCATTGCTTTCAATTTATCCCCAATTTCATATTCTGAAAGTGCGCGTAGAAACTGAGATTCTAAAAATTTAGGATGCTTTTCTGGAACCAACTGAGAGTAACTCAATGCCGTTTTAAATCTGTCTGTTTTTGCACCGAAGTTTGTCAAAATATAATAGACATTGCCCTTAACCATTGGATCAACATCCTCAAACGCCTTCTTATTAGCTGACAATTTAAAAAGAGCTTTACCGAGACCATCTATCACTTCGGGCGGAACATCATCAGTCAACGCCTTATAAAGTCTTTTGCTGTAATGAATATCTTCTGCTTCAAATACTCGTCTTGCTTTTTCATAAAAGTCAGTCATGAGTCCGAGTTGTTTTGAGCACATTGCGAGATAGTAGTTTCCTTCACTTTCATAAAATGGAGTTTTTGTGAGTGGATGAAACAAGCTCACCGCAACTGCGCATTTATCGCCTTGGCGATACAAGAGTATTCCGTTTAAAAGACGCGTTTCTTCAGCTGTCAACGGTGTGTATTTAACCAGTTTCGGTACGGCCTCTTCGCCTGACATCCATTTCACTTTATCAAGATCCGCATGCGAGACAGCAACAAACTGAGTAGCAAGCATCTTTGCAAACTGAGGGTTCTGCGCAGTAGTTTGGGTTTTGATCAACTCTTGGAATACCTTAGCATCAATATTCTCAGGAGAAAGCAAAGGAGCAATCGCATAGTTTACAAATTTCTTTTGCGACTCGCTTGAGAGGGCGTATGCTTGACCAGTGACTTTTACTTCTTTCGTTACTTCTAAGAACGGAATTTTCGAAGTCGTAATTTGATAACTTTCAACGCCCGCTTTATTTACTGGAAGATTACGGAGAACATCGTGATTAGGCATTTGCATTGGTACAACAGGTGCAGAGCTTGGAGCCCTTGCTCCTTGATTAGCGGCAGCTTTTTGTTCGGACTGTTGCTGAACAACAACTGGCTGAGGACGAACTGCAGCTGGCTTATCTTCGCCAAATAAAAAGTTTTTAACTTGAGATACGACTTTGTCGGTTACCGATTGAGCTTGCGTTGGTGCCGAGGCGACCTGAGCTGTCGGAGCCTTCAGAGGAACTTGAGCTTGCTGTATAGCAGGCGGAGGAGACGTATAATTAGATGATGCGATCAGTGCTTCAACTGCTTTTGAGATGCGCTCACGATAAACATCTGCTTTATAAACGCCAGCCGAATCTTCATGGCGTGCAAATACTGTTGTCGAAACTAATGATGAAACAAAGCATGACGAAATCGCCAGACTTAAAATACTTTTCAATTTTTTTAGACTCTGTTTCATAAGCTCTTTCTATTAAAAGAAGAAATCGAGACCAAATAAAAGGTTTGTATCATGAGAAAAATCATTACGAAGATTTACATTCGATTTGTAGCCAATGACGTCCTCGTTAAACCAACGGTTTTGAAATTCTCCGCGAATCGCAAAGTGATTAGATAAAAAGAAATGCTGAGTAATATTGAGAGAAAATGTCGGTGCCGATTTACCTATGCTTGGAGCATTAAAGCGTTGTTGGTCATATTGGGTCATACCGAATCCAGGACTGAACGCCATATCAAAATACAAAATCTTGGTGTTCATTAAGCTCATTTTTGCATAAATCGGAACCCAATTGTAGTTCACGCCGTAATAGCTCGTCGTTCGATCGAAGTCGGGACGTGTTCCGTAGTCGTTATTGAAAACGTTCACTGCATTGTTATCTTTAGTACTGTCTTTGAGATACTGAAACTCAATACCAGAGCGTTCATTAATATAGTACTGAACAGACACATCATATGAAAATCCATCGGAATAAGAATCGTTAATGACCGGTCCATACATAAGAGCAACGGCCCATCTTTTTGCTTTAGTGTAAGCGCGATTCTGTACGACTGAAAAATCGGTGTCTTTTGCAGACCAGTATTTTTTCTCTAAATCAGTAACATCAAGCTTATCAGAAGACGGAGCCGGAGTTGCCGCGGGCGCAACTGTCGTATCAGCGGAAGGGGCAGGGGGTGGCGTCTTCGATTTCGAATCTGCAGCGAATGTCTTTTGTGACAAAATGAGAAGTAGTGATAGTACCAAAATAGCCTTAACCACCGCTCTAAAAATGAAATGTGTTTGTGCTACCGGGTTCATAACTTCTCCAAGTCTTTAGTCGTTCACT
>JAYUEB010000740.1:0-2956 GCA_043739525.1 Bdellovibrionales bacterium | reverse complement strand
CAAAAATTGCCTATGTCATTCAAGAAGGCGGGCTATTTCCGCATCTGACGGCTCGAGAAAATGTGGGGCTAGTCGCCCAGCTCAACGGATGGAGTTCTCAAAAAGTCAAAGCACGTGTCAGCGAGCTCTGCGCCCTCGTACAATTAGATGAAGTATCTCTTGAACAATTTCCAAAGCAATTAAGCGGAGGACAGCGTCAACGTGTTGCGCTCATGCGTGCTTTGATGCTTGATCCGCCGCTGATTCTCCTTGATGAGCCTTTAGGTGCACTTGATCCGCTTGTTCGATCTGAACTACAGATTGAGCTGAAGCGCATATTCAATCATTTGAAAAAGACCGTCATTATGGTGACTCATGACATAGGAGAGGGTGCTTTTTTTGGGCATAGTATTTCACTCTTTAGTGAGGGACTACTTGTTCAGCATGGCGATTTCAAAAGTTTTATTCGAAAACCGGTAAATGAGTTTGTGACACGTTTTATTCGAGCACAAATTCCACCACCAGAATTGCTCGAGTCACTATGAGTAAGTATTTTATTCTCATTTCAGTTTTCCTTATCGCGATGAGCCTGAAGGCGGGCGAAAAGCCCTTAATCGTGGTTGGCTCTAAAACCTTCACAGAAAGCTACATCCTTGCAGAGATTTTAGCACAGACAATTGAGGACGCTGGAGAGCTGAAAGTTCAGCGTCGTATGGGCCTTGGCGCAACCGGAATTATTTACGAATCTCTTAAGGCCGGACAAATTGATATCTATCCTGAGTATACCGGAACAATTTCTGAAGTTATTTTAAAAAATCCAGAACTTAAAACTATCGATCAGATCAATCAGGGACTAGCAAAAGATCAGCTTCATGTTACTGAAAGCCTGGGATTTAGTGACAGCTACGCACTTGCAACAACAAAGCAATTCGCACAAGAAAATGGGATCACTCGGATTAGCGACCTCAAAATGCATCCTGATATCAGAGTGGGATTTACCCACGAGTTTTTGAAAAGACAAGACGGCTATGATGCACTTGTGAAATCTTATGAATTGAGTTTTTCGAATCTAAAGGCAATGGAGCATAGTCTGGCTTATGAATCGCTTTCTGAAAAGACTCTAGATCTTATAGAGGTCTATTCCACCGATGCTAAAATTGCAAAATACAAATTACTGCCTCTCAAAGACGATCAAAAATTTTTCCCGCAATACTTAGCAGTTTTTGTTTACCAAAATAGTTTGAGCGAGCGCAGTCCAAAAACGTGGGCGGCTATTCAGGGCCTCCAAGGCAAAATCAATGAAGAGAAAATGATCGAGCTCAACGCAAAAGTAGAAGTCGACGGGTGGAGCTTTGAGAGGGCCGCTGCTTACTTTTTACAAAAAGATACCGGTAAAAAATCAGCGGAGCTCGAAAACTTTCTTAAACGCACGAAAGAACATCTTTCGCTCGTCTTCATTTCGTTATTAGTTGCAATTTGTTTTGGCTTGCCACTCGGAATTTTAGCAGCGAGATTTTCTTTTCTGGCGCAGGGAGTGTTGCTGGTGAGTGGATTGATGCAAACGATCCCTTCTTTAGCATTACTCTGCTTCTTGATACCCATCTTTGGAATTGGGTATCTTCCATCTGTGGTTGCACTATTTCTCTATGCGCTCTTACCGATTGTTCGAAATACTTATTTGGGACTTTCAAGTATTGATGCCCGCCTCATTGAGTCGGCCCAGACATTGGGACTTTCGTCTTTTCAAAGACTTCGCTTAGTCGAACTGCCGTTAGCGTCGCCGACGATTTTATCTGGCATCAAGCTTTCTGCAGTTATTAATGTGGGAACAGCAACCTTAGCCGCATTCATTGGTGCTGGTGGTTATGGTGCTATTATCGTTACGGGCCTGGCACTTAATAATAATAAAATTATTTTACAAGGAGCCGTTCCCTCTGCAATCCTGGCTATTATCGTACATGTCTTTTTTGAATTGATTGACCGTAAACTGATTCCTAAAGGAATTCGGATTTAAAGGTACCTCGTAACATTTCGCAATTCAAAGCGTTAAGTGATGCATCTTCATTTAGAGTTGAGCATCATGATCCGCATGGAGGTCACTATGACACGAACAATATTTTTACTTTTAGCAATTGCTATAAGCTCAAAGACTCAAGCGAGCACACAAGTTTTTTTTACTGATCAAAAGGCGAGCATTGTCCTGCAAGGAGAGGCCGGAGATATGGATGCTCCTAAATTATTTGATTCCATGAAGGTTGAAGCTGTCCTTAACGGAACGAGCATAAGCAAACACATCAAATTTACGAACTCTGCAAAACAGGATTTGTTTGATCTGAGCTGTACTTTGTCGAAGACGGTTGCAAATTTGGGATCTTGCACGCTCAATATTTTTAAAGTTGATGGAATGGTTTTTGAGCCCAACACGAAACGGGTCATCGTCGCCGTACAGGATATTGAGGACATAAGTAAAGTTTCTCAGCTCTTTGTGCGCCCAGATCAATATGGTCATGTCTATTTTTCAGCGGATATTCACATGGGAATTACGCTTCACTATACAGGTTCTTATCCTGATTTATTTATGATTCAGTATTCAGCGAACTGAAATGATTCTGTTTAACAAATCAATCAGTTCGTTGCGATTGACTGGTTTAGATAAAAATTCGGAATAGCCGGCCTCAAGGCATTTGAACGTCCATCAAAATGACATCGTAGTGATCAGCCATTGCCATTTCAAAGCCAAACGTATCGTGGTATTCGACAAAAAATGAATCGTCTTTCATTGTGGCCGCAGGATCATTTTCGCGAGTCGCGCATATCGAGCGACCAAGGATCGCCCTCTTCTTGGGCGTGATTTGTTTTTTCAGAATCAAAATTCGCTCTTGTCTCCCGCATTCACAAAATTAAAGTAGACTGTACTTTTCAAAGAATTTCTAACCCACTTCGAGATGAAACCCAAAGGAAAGAATCCCGCAATTTG
>JAYUEB010000739.1:0-26495 GCA_043739525.1 Bdellovibrionales bacterium | reverse complement strand
TCCAGGCACTTCGTGATGCTGCAAAAAACCCAGGCGGAGCAGGCATGGTGATGGGCATAGGAGTAGGAGCTGGAATGGGCCAACAACTCGGTGGCGCTTTCTTTGGCGGAAACGCGACGACAGAAGATCCCGCGACACGCCTTAAAAAATTAAATGACCTTTTAACTCAAGGTTTAATTTCAAAAGACGAATTTGAAACAAAGAAAAAACAGATTTTAGAAAAGATATAAATGAGAGCTTCTTTACTCTCGCGTTTACTTTCTATCACTCCATTTCTTCTGTTCTGTGCCGAAGCTATTGCTCGCGGTGGCGGGGGCGGCGGCGGCCATGGTGGCGGTGGACACAGTAGTGGCGGTGGACATAGTAGTGGCGGCGGCTACCATAGTGGGGGTGGCTCCTACGGGGGCGGAGGGGGCGGGGGCGACCTGCTCTTTAATCTCATTTTTTCACTGTTTTTTCAAAGCGGCCCTTTTGGCTGGATCCTACTCATAGTTTTAATTTTTCTCTTTTTTCGTTATCGAAACGGATTTACTCGCCCCACTTACGAACCAAGCCCACACAGCCTTGATGAAGCTCCCGTTTCAGCTGATTTTTTTCAGGGCGATAACGTCGTCGACTTTAAAAGAAAAGTAAATGTCGCATTTTTGAGTGTTCAAAAATGCTGGTCAGAAAAAAGACTCGATCTCATGCGCCGGTTTATCACAGACGGCGTTTATCAAAGGTTTCACGCTCAGTTTACAATGATGAACTTGCTTAAAGAGAGCAACCCCATGACAAACGTGGAAATCTACGAAATCAAAATTGTAGCTGCCTCAAATGAGCCTGGTTATGACTGCGTAGATGTTGCGATTACCGCCTCAGCCAATGATCAATTTATAAGCGAAAAGTATCCGCAACTGAATTCTCCAGGTGGCGAAGAAACGTTCGTTGAATATTGGTCTTTCATTAGAAGACACGATTACAAAAAGGGCTCAGATATTTTTCATTCTGAGCTTTGCCCAAAGTGTTCAGCCCCTCTCACTTCCAAACTTGTTGAAACGGCACGATGTCCTTATTGCGGCACCTATCTTAATAGCGGCGAGTACGACTGGGTTTTAAGTGAAATTACACAAGCCGAGGACTATGGTTTTCAGTTTGATGGAGCACACGAAGAAAACTTCAGCGATGCTGCAATCAAAGATCATCCGGATTTTTCTCGACACGTTTTAGAAGATCGTGCGAGCAATGCCTTCATGCAAATTCTGATCGGCCAATTGACAAAAAATATTGATGTGCTCAAGCGTTTTTGCACGAGTGAAGCTTTTGATTTTTTCAAAAAGACTTTGCCCACCATGAACATCGCTTACAATCGGCTTTACACTCAAGCTGTCGAGATCATTAAAATACAAATTGAAGAAAGCAACATTCGAGCCTTTGTGGCCATTAAATTTGCTTACAGCGTTGTCGACTTAGATAGCGGGCACTCTGGATCTCAAGCTGAAGAAGATTTGAATTCAGACACCAAGGTCTTAGTACTCATGCGATTTAAATCTGATGCAATTGCAAAAGGTTCTGTCTTTGCTAACTCTTGTCCTAAGTGCGGCGCACCCCAAAAGGATAATCTCTCCCCCACCTGTTCTTATTGCCAGGCTCCGTTAAATGATCCGAATTTAGATTGGGTTGTTGAGGATCTTCTGGATCTTAAGGATTTTGAAGCCAAGATTTAAATGCAACCGGATCCGCAATATACAAGAGCTCAGCGTGATGCCCGTCATCTATCAATTTCCATGTTTTCTCTTGAGATCCAAGCAGTCCAAAAACCTTTGAACTCATTTTTGGTGGAACGAGATAATCTTTTGACCCCACCAAGAAATGAGTCGCTGCTTTTGCTTTAATTGCAAAAACTTCTGCACTTGGCTTTCGAGGAAATGGATTACCCCAACGAAAAGCAAAGTTGCGCTCTTTATGAAATTGCGGCTTTTCAAAGAGGAGACTGAGACTGTGTTTAAGCGCATGGCCCTGCAAGATAATATGCAAAACAGAAGTTGGACAAGAAACCAAAAAAAGCTCACGGATCGATTCTGGAAATTCACAATGAGCTCTCAAAGCACTATAGGCTCCCAATGAAAACCCCAACAATTTGACATCGCTATAATTTTGCCTGGCGAACTTGATGGCCGCAATGACATCAAGAAATTCGGCGTCTCCAAAACTAAATCGTCCGTCACTTTCCCCTGTGCCGCGAAGATCTAAACAAAAAACCGGTGCCCCCATGGATGCGAGGTCCTCACATAAATCATGAAATATCTTCGTCTGTGAGTGCTGCAGAAATCCAGGAACGACGATCCAACAGTGCTTCCCATTTTGATTCGAACTCGCATGCTCTCTGAGTCGTACACTGTAGTCGTCAGAAGTCATAAGTAAGTGAGTTTTAGATTTCATGGTTTCATTTGGTTTTTGATAAAATGAATAATTGAGCCGAGAATAGGAATGCGCTCGTAGACAAACTCGCCTACGTCATAATAATCACGATGAGACACCACCTTGTGAGTTGCCAGATTAAACTCGATGAGTGAGATTCCATCGAGAGTGATCTCGCGGCCATCTTGAATTGAGGGGTGAGAAACGTACATCTTCCAAACGGCAGTTAGAATAGCGCCTTCGCGAGTGATGCTTTGAAACTCGAAACGAATTGAGCGAACTTTATCATACACATGAGCGTAATATTTCTTAATTTCAGGAAGACCATAGACATCTGAAATTGGATCACGAAAGTGAGCACTGGACTCGTAAAATTGATCAAGCCCATCTATCGTATTCTTATTCAGACTGTTAAAAGCTTTTTCTGTCGCAATCGCGTATTCATCTTTTAAATCAATAGCGAAGCTCAAATTAGAAAAAACGAAAAGTCTCAAAAAACAGAAACCTAATTTAATCATGACCACCCCTTCTTCATACTGGCTGGTCTCTGATTAAATGTAAACTAATGGATATAAAAGTCTTGTGTTCGTTGCTTCAGGCTGTATTTAAACCCGTCATAATTCTTAATCATCTCATTCGACACATAGGGCACTTCATAAGACTTACCGATTTCGATCATAAATCTCTTAACTTGATTTGCAGCAACATCTTTTTTGTACAAATCGACGGCATAGTTCTTTAAATTTTCGTTGAGGTCAATTTCAGACTTAATCTCTGAACTATAATAAGTCGTCAAGGCCTTATCAATTTCTGGCAAATCAAGATCAAAATAATGAATAATATTCTGTTTTTTGAGTCCAACAAAATTAATCGCATCTGTCGTCAGTGGAATTAAATTGGAATCCTTTGGATCACCAAAATAATCGCCGTGTCTTGCGCCCCCAACTTCAGGATAAGGATCTGACATATACGGACCTAAAAAGTCCTGTGAACTCATATATAGAATATAGTCGAAATACGAAATCGGCTTTTCATCACTGAAATTAAAATAGTCTGTTAAAGCCTGAAGCGGAAATCGACTCGTTTTGCGGGCCGCCTTAAGAATTTCTACGTCCGCAGGTCTCAACATGAGAAGATCACGTATTTGCATTGGGAGCTGAAATAGATCATTCATACTCAATAAATCTCTTGTTGCATCCATCCTCTTAAGAGAAACCATATCTCGCAAAAAATAGTTAAAATAACGCGTAAATATAAACTGAGACTCAAACCACTTGTAGTGGCTCATTGTTTCCTTTACAGGATTAATCATGCCGCCTAAGCCAGCCGCAATAAAGTCGCTTTCACTATCTGAGAAAAGCACCTCAACCTCTTTCGGCTTTCTAAAATCTTTTAGTCTAGTTAAATTTGGTGGAATCGAAACGATTGTTGTATTTTCGACAGGATCTTTCGAACTCTCGTAATAGCGCTTAGCCTCGATGGCAAAATCAAGAACAAGGCTATGGAAAGAGTTCTCGTCAAAGCGAATGGTTCCCATTGAATTCGGGCCCAGATCTAGAAATTGATACTTTTGATTGAGCTCGGCTTTTTTACTTGGGTCTTTTCTTAAAACCGCCATATCCGCGTATACCGATTTCAAAATCGCAATATGATTTGCTAGAATTTTATCTTGTTCGTCGATCTCTCTATTAAACAAGGTAAAGAAACAATGGGTGAAGTCCTTACTCACTCTTAATACTTCGTTTAAGTGATTTTGAATTAAATTCTCGATCTGGGTATGAAGTGTCTCTAGCTGAGCGAGATTACCCGGCTTAGCGTGTGATTTTGCTAAATAGGTTTTGTAGTTCTCTATGTAAAGTTTCAACATATGATTGTTGGGCTCAAGTAGTACGCGCGTATAATCAAGACCTAAAGTGCGTCCATCATTATGAAACAAAAATCCATTTTTACTTTGAAGCTTTGTTCTCCAACTACCTAAGAATGCACCCGTCTCGAAATCACTTGGCAAAAACGAATCTTCTGTGTTTGCATACGGCTCACCTGCGTCGATGGTGTGATAAAAGCCTTTGCCAGAATCGACTCCTTCACACAAACCTAAAACACTTTTCCACTCATTGTCAGCTGCAAAATGGGTTTGTAAATTGACAAGGTCGTTCTCAACAATTCGAGTGAGGCCACCAAAGAGCTGAGTAAATAAGTCAAATAAGTACTCTCCAGCATCTATATCAAAAGATTCAAAAGTCATAGAGTTCAAAGCGATATCAAATGCATAAAACAATTCTTGAGAAGTTACATTTGCAACGCTGCCTGGAGCCATAGTGGCTTTTTCAACTGACCAATAATCGAACCAAGGCAGCTGTGAGCCGTGGTAGAGTGACTGGGTAATGACGGATCCATCAATCTCCTGTGTACCAAAAGCGAAATCTGCCGTCCGCTTAAAACCACGTTTGTACATATAGTGCGACAACATCATCATGTGCGGAAGAACAACATACAAATAAACATTTTTAGGCGCAGCCATCAAATAGAGACTGTTGTCATCGCTCACCTTACCGTTTTTTGACAAAATATAAGAAGTCAGTTGGCTGAGGATAAGTGCTTTTGCGCAAAATTTCTTTAACACCAAACTGATGTCATTACTTTGACTCATGACCCGAGAATACAAATCAGAATTTGCAACTCCATCGACTTCTTTTACGACTTGGCTCATCTTCTGATTTGACCACAAAACTTTTTCAAGAAATTCGATCTGAATATATTTTTTAATGGAATCTGAAAAGTCCGCGTAGTCTTGATGCGTGTGATCCCAAAAAACATAAGCCTCAGTCAACCCGATATTTCCGTTATATAGGCGATCAATTAAATAGAAATATTCGTTTTTTTTAAGAAGTTTTTTAAGTTGAAAATTGATAGTTATCTGCGGATTTTTTTTGAAAAAATCTTTTTGTCGTCGGTCAAAGCTATCTTCCTGCCCTTGAATTTCATTTACGGCCGATACGAATTCTTTAGATAACTCCTTTGATTCGTCATAAAGGCCAGATCGAATATTCGCGACGAAAATTTCGCGATCAAGTGGTGCGCTACTATTTGACAGAGAATATTGCCAAGGGGAGAAGGCCTTAAGTATACTCGCTAACTCCGGTCCACCATTCAAATTCGGATCAGATAAGACGATAGATAAAAAACTTTGATTTTGAGTAGCCAAACTATCTTTTGGATTTCTTTTAATAAAATCGATAAGTTCAAAAGAACGCTTTAAATAAAGAGTCAATAGCTGAGGGATTGATTCTGGATTTTTTAGCTCAAAGGCAAGAAAAAGCAGATGATAATAATCAGGTAAAGATTTTTTATCTTCAACAAGTAAAATCGCCACTTGGACAGAAAGCGGATCCTGCCTGAGAATTTCAATACTCGGGCAAGCATGATTTGAACCAGTACATGAAAACAACAATGTCGTCTCATATTTCTCTAAAACTTTATTTTGAGCCAATGGAACGTCGTTTTTAGATCGCAGCTCCAAAATGGCATGATTGAGTTGAGCCAGTCGCTCGCGGGTTTCAACCGAGTGCGAGGTTTTGGGATTTAAGAGATCGTCCGTGTTAAAAATAAACTTCTCTAGTGGCTGAATACTTTTATCATAGCTTGCAGTTCCCACTTTGATATCGGGAGAGTAGCTTTTGTCCTGCACAGACGCTTCTGTCTTTGGCTTCCCCTCCAAAGTTTGGTTTTCGATCTCATGTTTTTGAGGCGCCACACTTGTTTTAGTGCAACTAACCAATAGCATCGTAATAAAAAGAAATATGAGTTTAGATCTCATACTTGATACCAAATCCAACAATTTGTCGGTACTTATCAATATACCAGAGATCGACATTACTTTGATCTAAATAGCTTCCGTTTGTATAAAAAAGATTGAGAGCCCAACCATGATACTTAAAGTCGAGAGCCTCGGTATTTGCGTAGTGGAGCGTGCTTACGTCATCAAGTGTATGCGTCACGCGTGCTCCAAAGATCACATCAAAACTTAAATTATGAGCGAGCCTAACAATATTGATCAATTCATATTCTGCAAAGTAATTTGGATTAATCGCGGTCGTCCCAGGCGAATATTCATAGCGATTAAAAATATATCCTGCCGCAAGACAATTATCAATATTGTAGGCTCCCTTGACTATTCTTGTATCAAGACAACCGCTACCCGTCTCAACAGCCTGATATCCGTTTACCTTCGCATCGTCACTCGTGGGCAGACTTGTCATGAGGTCTAAATTTAATTTTAAAATAGGTGAAAAGCGGTGGCCGTATCTGAGCTTGAGGAGAATATCAGTGGGCTCAATTGAATCTTGAGAAACAGTACTGCCTATCGATTCATACTTAATTCCGGCATCAATACCAAGACTGAAAGTTTTATAAATATATAAGTCAGCCCTCAAATCAAAAGACTGCATATAGGCCTGCGGACTTACTTGAGACGCCAAGTTTGTTAAAATTTGGTATTCACCGCCAACAGAATACTCATAATTTGAAGGCGTGGCTTCTGACTTTTTCTTTTTCGCTCGCGGGGCCGTCATCACGCTTTGTGAGCTTTGAGAAAAAACAGGATCCTCGCTCACATTTTGTGTCGTCGTTGACGAATCGTCAGACTGAGCCTTTGCTTGAAACCCAAAGGTTTGGATTAAAATGAGAAGGCTCAGTACGAGTTTCATTTTACAGGTCCAGAATTAACTTTAAATCCTGTTACATTACATAACGCCGGCAGTTCCAGTGAATCAAAGCAATGGTGTGTCTTAGGCCCGCTGAAGTCATAGACACTGTCATCGTAGGCTTTTCGGCGATTGCGACTCAAAAAAATCGGGCCCGTCGAACTAAAATCTACACTGTAAATGCCACGATCATTTAGATCAAAATTGAATTTCAACTCTTTAGCCGTCTCAGCCTTTTCTCTAGCTGTGACCGCTTTTTCAAATTCAGCAACCATCCCTCTCGTCTTCTCAACCGCTGGCTGATAGAGCTCTCTCAGTTTCACGTTAATGTTACTATCGGGTGGCAATAGAAACTCTTCGAAGCTATTGACAGTCCCGTACAAATTAACTGCATCATCAAGAATATTATTAAAGACCTCAGCATTTAAAAGTGCGGCTGGTACCTCGAGCTTTCCCGGACTGTGATCATCCCGAGGGTCGTGCATTCGTGGGTCCGTTGAGACATCCATAAAGGTTGTATCAAGCAGAGCAATCTTGAGATCATTTGACTTTGTGACTTTATTCAATTCATCTAATGCCATATTGGCGTCTGTGGTTCCAAGTTTGTTCGTGAGGCCCAACAATTTTAAAATCGAAGTATCTTCTGGTGTAATGTTGATGAGGTCGATCATATCAAAAACCTCAGATATAATTTCATCTGGAGTGATTCGATCCGCCTTACCCAAATAATAACCGAGCTTGTAAAGTGCAGTCATTGCGATAATTTTCTTCTTTTTAAATTGCATTGAAAAAGTCTCGCTCCAATTGACATATGACGTGTTTCCGATCCCGTTCATTCGCTTTACACCACTCATGACAAAGTCTTCTTTACTTACTAGTTTTAAATCAGCCCCGTGGACCGGAAGCGAGATTCCTTCGCCGTAGTGTTGAAGAACTGTGAGATCAGCAACTGACGCAACAACTACTTTAGGACTCATCAATGACAACTGCTTAGCAAGTCTTAAAAACAAACCAAATTTCGTATAACGATAGCCTTGAGATTGAAATGAATCGAGATCCGTATTTTCTAAATGAAATTCTTCATTCGCTTTTTTTAGTATTTGCTCTGCGGCTTGAGGATTTGCATCAATCGATGCGTAAACATCATAAACTCGTCCGAGATACTCTGCTTCAGATCTAATGAGCCCATATTCACTAAGTCGTTCAACTCGGCCCATGAGATTGTCACACTGAGAAATTTTTCTATAGAGATCCATGGCAACTTGGTAATAGCGCGTCTCAAGATTTTTAAGAGCTGTTACTTGATTGTTGATCGAACCCAACATTTCGGTCTTTTCACTATCACTAGCCTTAATGTATTTTTGGTCGCTCTCCAAAATCTTCACCATAGCCTGAATTCGAATCAATTTTCGATCAAAGCTCGTTCGGATGATGTCTGGAGTTCCAGGAGTCGGATTCAAATCGGCGGGAGATCCAGCGTTTGAAAGATAAAACTCTCTAAAACTGCTCATAAACCCACTGCCGTAATTTCCGACGCTTGCGTATTTATCGAGATCAGTGAAGTTTTGCGAAATTACTAAGTCGGGATCTGGCTTTCCTGTTGCCGCAATTGCATTCAAACGCTTGCAAATACCCAATGCCTCTAAGAAAGTTGGATTGGCCGCAAAATTATCTTGAAGACCTTTAAGTCTTTTCTCTATGTCCATCTTTTCATTGACGAGATATTTTGCCGTCACCTTTTCAAACAATTTGCTTTGATCAACCACTTCGGTTGGATCACTGACATTTTTATTGTTATATGCCTCAAAGGTTCCAGTGATAATCGCAAAATGATAAGAGTAAATAACTCCAACCTTACTAATTCCAAATGAGTCTTCGTTACCAAACAAAAACCAGGGTCTATATCTTGCGTCGAAAAAATCTAAAATAATTTGGTCGGGCCTTAAGAGACGATCATTGTTATCGCTCCCAACCGGATTTAGTACATCGTCATTTAGTGATGAAATGAAATATGTGAGTACCATCATATTCGGATATACCGAAAGATATTTCACATTTGTTTTCATGCTTTTCAGTAAAGCATTTGTTCTTAAATACTCTTGGTCGCGATCCGCTTTCTCAAAGAGAGTACTAATGAAGACGTTCATTATGTCGACCTGACTCATTAAGCGATTCCATTTAAAAGTCATCTGTGAACTGTCATTCAAAACTTTGATCATGATATTTTTTTGCTCGACCTTTTCTTGGTAAATTTCAAGAAGTTTTTTGTTCGTGTCTTCGAGCAGGCCCAATGCCTCAATTTTAATATAGTATTCTAGGATACCGAGTAATTTTGTTTTCTCTTGTTTTGAACCCTGCCACAACTCCTGAGCCTCAACAGAATTGATATGGCCGCGATAAAGTCGATCGACAATAAAAAAGTACTCATTTTTAAAGCGGTCTGAATCAATAAGATCAGGATCAATGCTGACAGCTGACAATAATTTTGAGTTTTTCAATTTTAGATCGCGAACCTTATCTGAAAAATTAATCCCAATCTTATCTTCGACACCATTTGCTTGCGATGCCGAAATCGCCTGTGCCAAATCTGGATTTAAATTTCGATTGCCTTGCTTATCCTGAATGTAAAGGTAACTTTGGGCAGCATACGCAAACATCTTTTCAGTTCCATACGGAAATAAATCTGGCTCAAGTCGTGAATAAGACCAAGGTTTAAAGTTCAAAATAAACTCTTTAAAGTCAGGGCCCGTGGGATCTCCGCTATATTTGGAGATGAGACTTTCAAAATAAGAGGCATGGGTACTCAGCTGTTCGCGCACACTGAGTGGAATCGCTCCATCATTTTTGAGAGAATTGAGATAGTTTGCATAGTCTCGAGCATGTTTTAAGTAAAGAAATTCGACCTCAGTGCGCTTCTCTTGATTCTTCTCATCTGAAACCAATTTTAAAATTCGATAGTAATCAACAACCTTTTTTACACACTCATCGGTACAGGTCTGGCCGTTAAGCAGATTCGCATCGATCTCTTTATCAAGTTTTCGAAGCCTCAACGCGAGGACATCGATCGATCGAAAGTCTAATGCGAAAAAACTAATGTTTTTACAATTCTTTTTAACGTCGAGATCGCAACCCGATTCTGCCGTGGCCAGGTAAGAGTCTAATATTTTGAGAGACTCGATTGATCCTTTATCCATATCATAAAATCTTAGAAATGCCTGATTAAAATCGCTTAATAAGGCCCGCATGGGCTCAAGGTTGCGAAACTTTGGATTCTCAACATAATCTGGATTTAAAACAAATCCCGAAAGCTTCTTAATCAGCTCAAGGAGTCGCTTCGGATCTTTTTCATGAATACTCTGATCTTCAGTTTGCGAAAGATCGATATCGCTTAAACTCTTTTCAATTGCTTGAACAGCTACAAGATCATGAGCCACTTGAACATCTTTTGCCTGTTCATTTTGATAACGGGCAACGCTGTTTTTCTGGCAACCCGCCAGAACTGCAACCAGTAGGAGATATGATTTGAATGTATTTAAGCTCTTCACATCTTCTCCTAAAAGCTATTGAGCAAGTATTTACTCGCCTCAGGAAGCCAGCCACCGTCTATAATTGCCGCAGAACTCATAATAAGTCCGAGACCACCTATTGCCTCGCTACAAGCCTTCGGATCTAAGTGATTTTCTGAATAGAATTTCTTGAATTCATCTTGCACAGATTTGTCGAATTTATCTTGGCTTTCAGGACTCGCCATTACACCTGGCAACATACTAAAGCCTGAAAATTTAGGATTACCTTTTTTGAAATACTGAGCGACACCATTATTATTGTTACCATCAAGACAAGAACTTAAAACCTGATCATGGAGAGTTTGAAGCTGGGTCTTTACGCTCTTAGAACTTAAGATATCTCCGTACTCATGCGAGTAGCTTAACTTGTAGGCGAGAACGAAGAAGTGGCGATCATCTTCTAGTTCAAGTTTCGTAACCGGGAACAAAAACATATCGTTTGCACGAACAATAACTTCGCGATTTGGTAAAAGATAAATCTCTTTTACTGGGACATAGTCACCGTAAGCATCTGCGACAATTCCTTGAAAGCGATCCACAGAATTTAATGGATCATCGTTTGTTCCGACAGCCTCGATCTTAATTGCGACAACGCTCAACTCGAATTTGCTCTGGGCCAGTAAATTATCAAGATAATGCTCAGGGAATGTATGTCTTTCATTGTTGTGTACGCTTGAACTGAGCCCACCGATCGCGAGAATCACTCGACCAAGACGATTTCCTTCATCGTGGCCATTTAAATTTGTAAATTTTAAGTTATCACGTACGGCATAAGCAATTGCACTGGTGTACTCAGACGGATACAAAGTACTATACGAAAAACCAGAATCTTCTCTCTGATAAGTTGCGACAGTAGTTAACAAATCGCCCTCTAATGCGACCCAAGGAGTTGGGGCAATGAGGGCATAAATTGCTGGGACTTTAAGAGGTGCACTGCTCATTTGAGTCCACGAACCTAAGGCGTGTCCCCAATCACTATCAACATCACCACCCGTAATTCCAGCGGGAAGATAAGCAGAGCTTTGATCGACCTTCGTGTATTCAGAAAGCTGCTTAGTCGCTAGATTTCGAATCTCATCAACGACATTTGCATTTACTTGGCAAAGTTCTTTAAATTCAGGTTTAGATTCAAATACGTTTAAAAGTTTTTGATTGCTACTTTGTCCCGTCTTACAAGCATTAGAAAAATCGTATAATGCCGTTTCATCTTGGCTTATCGAATCGATTTCATCTCGATATTTTTTTCTCATAAAATCATAGAACATGCGGATTCGGCCCATAGTCGAAAAATTCTTGCGCCAAAGATACGCTTCATTTGATTCTGGATTCGCTCCTTTTGAATCAGTAAAAGCAAAATAACTTTGTTCAAGATTATCGTTAATATCCGCAAAATAATTCTCTACAATTTCAGTGGCGTTATGTCCACGATCAAATCGATTACAGTACGGATCTAGAGAAAGCGATGCGGTAATGTCATTACATTGTGGAAAATAAGACGTTTTTGCAATTGTACTTGTTTGATCAGCCGGTGGGATAACACCGTCTTTAGGCAAATCAACAAACGTAAAATCAGCATCACCTTTTTTAAAGGTCGAATACTTTTGCGTGTAAAGATAGGCAAGCACGAGTCGATCATGAGGGCCCGGAACGACGTCTTCATAAGTTGTTCGCATCTCTGATCTGGGATGACGGTACCCCATGACCGAGGTCATTTGAGTATAGCCCTCTTTTGCCGTCGCTTTTTTTGCCAGGCCTTCGTAAATTGAATCGGGTACTGTTCCGCGCTCGGGAAGAATATTTTCTTTAAATTGGTGTCCCAATCCAATGAAGTGACCAAACTCATGAATGATGAGTTCTTTGATCATAGATCTTAGAACATCATGGTATTCTCTCTTGCTCTCGCGAATTCCTTGAACCCATCCAGGAGCAACATCTGCAAAGGTGCGATCGGCACAAATCGCGCTTGAATTTGTCAAATTTTGAATGAGGTCTTGATTCGAAAGAGGATTTACTTTCTTCATATGTTCGGCTGGCGTTGTCTTAGCTGCTTTATCGATCTGAACATGATTTACCAGTTTTTGAGAGAATAATCTTTCTGACAAAAAGTCTTGAAATCCCTCTTGGCTAAATTGCGCTTTCACTTTGGCTGAGACTTCATGTGATTTATGAAACAGGCTCATAATTTCTTTTGAGCTAGGATCCGCCAAAGAAAGGCCGCTTGAAGAAGCTACAGAGTTTTTCGCAGTGGCATCTTTCGAAGCTTTCACCTGCACTTCAGGCAGGCGACGCGCAACTCTTTGCACATTCATAAATCCCGGATCCATGCCGTCTGGAATTGCCGGTATAAAATTGCTTGTCAATTTTGAAACGATACTTCCCGCGAACTTGAGAATATTTGATGATGTTGTTACCGGCATGACTCCCGCAACACTTGCGTATGACTTAATATAGTGTTCGATAATTCCGCCGTAGAGAGTAATCCCACCCCAGAGCAGTTCGCCATTTTGAACATCGGCCTGAGACATCGCAATCCCTAGTGGTGAGCTTGGTGCGAGAGATATTTTCATATCTGACACCCATGTGATCGACGGATATCTTAAGTCAAATGCGTGTTTATTTTTTGTCTTATTGATTCGAAATCCCGCTTTACCGGCATCCACATCAGCCTGGCTCATCGCATGGATAGATACTAAGGTTGTATTCCAGTTTTTTACGATGTCTTCCGCAATGCCGACATACTCATCCGGAAAATCATTTAAATACACATCGTGAACTTTTGTAAGATCCCAATGAGCAGCATGCAGAATTGGATAAATTCCATCGGCTTTTTCTCCGACAATATGAAGAACATTGATCAAGCTATAGTTCTTGTCATTAAATGGAGTAATTTTAAAACCAGGATTATGCGTGAACTCAGAGAAATTAATTCGGTAGCGGCCTTGGTTTTCAGATCCAAAGACATCGTCGTTTGTTACAACAGTAAAGCCCAAGAAATGGTTTTTTGCGTCCCATTCAATATCATCTACTGACAATACTTGAACTGCTCCTGATCCTGGAAGCGCGTAGGCCCAATCGTGAATCTGCATATGAGCGAGATTCAATTTCATAAATGGGCGAGCTGACCAATGACTGCGAGAGTCGTTTTCAATGAACGCATTGCGATCGCGACCATTTTCGTCTTTAGCTTTTTCATAGTAGTAATGTTTTGAAATTGGAATTGTGACGATCTCAGCCCATCGACTACGATCATTCGGAAAACTTGGATTGACACGTTTACCTACAAGGCTATTTTCAGTAATTTCAAATTCGAGATTACAATGAGTCGCTATCGGCACGTTGTGACCAACTGCCTGGGCCGCAACTGTGCCAACCTCGTTCTCAGCTGCCCACCCACATAAAAAAGTTTTATGGTGTCCACTTGGATCGACGAAAAAAGCCTTTTCAATATTTTGCTGTTCTGGCAACGGGGTGTCTGCGGCGGGAGTTGAGATCGTGCAACTTGAAAATAACCCGGCCGTTATGAGCAAAAATAAACTGGACTGAGTGAGTTGCTTAAAAATTTTGAGTCTCCAGAGCATATTTTCTCCAAGGCCAGTCGAACTAAAAATCACTTAAAAATCTCATACGTGAGAACATTTGAAACCAGGGCCCTGACTACAGATACTTCAAAGCCTGAGCCGTAAACGACCCTGCCGCACAAGCATTCAAGTGCTTGTTTTTATTAACTTTTTACCAGATTGCCAATGTGCTCAAAAGGGGCCCATGAGCGCTCAAACTGTAGATTGTTAAACGTCCTGATAATTGTTAGACATCTCCCACAAAGCCCTGTTCGAAACTGGCTTTTCAAATGTTTTTGTATAGACTGGTATTTTGAAATGTTGCAGGAGAAAAGATGTCGAAGGTCAAAGCCAGTAAGCCGATTTTTGATAAAAATTTAAATAAAAGAAAAAATTTACGTTTTGCCCCGGATCTTGCGGCCTTTGCTTACATCGACATCAATCCAAAATCGAAAGAATTTAAGCCCGAGTTCACAGCTCTGATCATCGAGGAATCTTTTGGCGGAGCTTACCTCGCCATTCGGTCGAATAAAAAATTAAAAGTAGATTTAGAAATTACAATTAAACCCGGAAACTTGTCGCCGATGCCAGCTCAAATTCGTTGGATAAAAAATGTCTCTGAAAAAGTCTGTGAAATTGGAATCGAATATCTCGATTAAGCCACTCTTTTACGGGACTTTGTTTGATTGGCTTTTTTCTTAGGCGTAGCCTTTTTGACCTTCGCTTGTTTTTGAACGTTGAGTTCAACCCAGAAACTTCCTTCATTTGATCCAAAATGAATCGTTACAGCCTTTGCCGAACCCTGATCTTTTAAATGACTAAATTCATTTCCGACAACAATAAACGGAATAAACATTTGAAGGTTGAGACCCTCTTCATTCAAACGCTTTTTAAGAACTCCGTATACCATATTTGTGATTTCGCCTACGCCCTCAATCACACGCTCATCAATCTGTTCAATTTTGGCGCCGTAAAAACTAGAAAATATTTGAAGTGCAGTTTGGTTTGGAAACCCAATACTAAACGTGCCTTGAATTTTTGGATTTCTCAAAACCACAAAACCCGAAACATTTCGCGGAGGATTTTGAACTGAACCCGACTGAATATCGGTGATTTGGAGATTCAAACTCAAAACCGAAGAAAAGGTTTCACGTATTGCTTGACCGATTTTATCGTAAGTCGTGTCGGTCATTTCAAACAATCGCGCAGACATTTGAGATTCTCCGTTGTTAGAGTGCTATGCACTCTTCTTTGCTGCAACAATTGCTTCAATCTTTTTAACTAAGACCTGCGGAGAGAATGGTTTCACAATAAAATCATTAGCACCAGCATCGAGTGCTTGCTTCATTTTCTTTTCTTCTTGTTCTGCTGAAATCATAATGAAATGAAGTTCATTTAACTCGGCCTGGGAACGGCACTTCTGAATGACCTCGAGTCCACTCATATTTGGCATATTCCAATCTAAGAATACAATTTGGTAAGGATTCTGATTTACAAAAGCTGTGGCAATTTTATTGTAAGCCTCTACACCGTCCCGTGCTTCATCAACATTCTTGAATCCTAAATTAGCCAACGAGGTTTTAAGAAGACTTCTGATCATAACAAAGTCATCAACAATTAGAATTCGAGTAACTGACATTTTGAAAACCTCCGTTTAAACTACAGGTTCTTTTTCGTAATAATGAGCCAATGACTTGAGCCATTTTTTGGTATCTCTTAACCGTATCAAAATAAACTGGCTTGGACGATAGTCCAGTTTTTGAATATGGAACCTCTGCTTTTTGAGTTTAACCGGTGGAATTCCGATTACTAAACTGAGAATTTAACTGAAAAAACTTAGCAGAGGTTAGCCCGATATGGTCAAAAATTTAATTTTGCTTAAGCGCCGGTCGTTACTCATTCGCCTGCTTTGGCCCGTCAATTTAATCTCGACAGTTCTCATGTTGGGTTTTTCGTTTACTATGGCCGCTCAGCATCGCAACGCTGTTGAGATTTCAACTCGTTCAAAAGCCGAAGCGGTCTCAAAACTGCTTGTGAAAGTCGGCGAACACTTCATTGGCTCTAAAGACGAAAGCTACTTACTAAACTACGCAAAAAATCTAGATTCAGACGTCCTCATGGCATCTTTTTACGACAAGAGCAATCATGCCTTGAACGAACATAATGTAGTCATGGCAGACCACGACGTAATGATAATCGACAATCCTATTCATGATTCCGCCGGAATTTATCAAGGTCACGTAACCGTTGGCTACAGCACAGAACAAATTAATCATGCATTTTGGCAAGCTCTTGCCATCGCATGTGGCTATGGTTTTTTTGTTCAAGTGATACTCTCGACTGCTATCTTGTATGTCTGCAAGAACGTCATCGATCCGCTTAATAAATCATTTTTAAATCTTTCAAAATCAACTCAAGTTCTCTCGGTGACATCGAAAGATATTTCAAAATTCAGTGAGTCACTCTCTGTCGGCGTGAATCAACAGGCCGAAGTTGTCCAAGAAACAACTGCCGCAATGGCAGAAATGTCGAGTACCTTAAATCAAACTTCTGAGTATTCTAAACAGTCACAAGAAGTCATGATTAGCATGACCCAGACTGCGAATAACGGCATGAACATTATGAATCAAATGGTCGACGCTATGACAAGTGTTCACCATGCTAACGAACAACTTAAAAGCATGGTCAATATGATTCAAGAAATTACGACCAAAACAAACGTTATCAATGATATCGTTTTTAAAACGCAATTGCTCTCGTTCAACGCATCGATTGAAGCTGCCCGCGCGGGCCAACATGGCCGCGGCTTTGCGGTAGTTGCTGAAGAGGTCGGCAACCTTGCTAAAATGAGTGGTAAGGCGTCTCAAGAGATCGGTAGTATTCTTCTTGATAGTGAAAGACAAGTAAATGAGATAGTTAAAAATACTTCCGAAAGAGTTCAGGTTGGGCGCCAGGTCACGGAGCAAGCTCTGCGCAACTTTAAAGATATTTCGAGAGAAATTGATTCAATCGCATCTCGTATCGACAATATCACGACAGCTTCAAGAGAACAAGAGCTCGGAATTGCACAAACAACCCACGCGATGCGCGAACTCAATAAGACGACTGAAATCAACAATCAAGTCGCACAAAAATCAAGTAGCGCAGCTTACATTTTAAAAGAAGAAACTAAAAGTTTACATGCCATCGCAAGATCAATTTCAGAAAGCATCTTGGGTCAGACCTCAAGCCAAGAAGATTTCGATCAAAGAGCTCTCAAAAATCTCGAAGCTGAGAAAATGCAAAGTCAGCATACCAATACAGATCACTCGTATGAGTCTTCAGATGGTGACGGCGAACTCGTTCGCAGACTTGTTGGCTTAGCTAAGTCTCGAAGCGATATCGATCGAAAAGACGAAGCATCATAATTTTAGGATTTTAACAGGAAAAGAAGATGTCAATTTCAGATCAATCTCAAATGTTTAGAATGCTTCTCGACGAAATCGACGATACCTTGTCTGATTTCGAAAGCCGTTGCTTGAGGCTTGATACTTCAAATCCGAGATCTGAACTCAACGACATGTTTCGTTTTGCACACAATATTAAAGGTGCCAGCCGAGTCTACGGACTCAGCGAATTTGGCACATTCGTACATTCTCTCGAAGATCTACTGGGACGCTTAAGAGTTCAACCAACTCAAATGGATACTTCGGTAACGGACCTTCTCTTACGTATTCATAAGTTTTTAGCCGACTGGGTTGAGGCACTGAGATCAAACCCAAAGTTTATACCAAATAGCGACATTATTTTAGGTGAGATTCACGCTCTCATCTACGGCTTAGGAGATGCGCCGAAAGAAGATAATAGCACACCAGAGGCTCCAAATCAAATTGCGGCGGATCTGCCAAGTATTGCCGATCTGATGAAAATGAAAAAACAGAAGATCGAGCCACCTAAAGCTGTCCATTCCCAGCCTGACCCAGAAAAATTTCAATCACCCATTGCAGAGTTTTTAAAAAAAGACTTTTTTGAAAAAGCCGCGCAAGCAGCTTCTTCGTCTTCAGAAATTTATGCGCTCGAAGATGACGTAAAAAAGAGAATTCAACAAACTAAGAAAAAGCGCCCGACCGGAAATCTAAAAATTGCCTCAAATAAAATTGATGAAATCATGCAGTTGATTGGAGAGCTTTCGATTCAACAATCCATTCTTTGGCATAATCACCAAATGGGAAGCCTCGATAATAGTGTTTGCCAAAATGCAATCAGTCTCAATCAAAAGACTATCAAAGATCTTCAAGAGATGATCTTAGGTCTACGGATGCAACCTATCGATGGACTCTTTCAAAGGGTTGAGAGATCTTCGAGAGATCTCGCTCGAGAACTCGACAAAAAAGTTGTACTTAAAATGGATGGGGCGAATATTTTAATGGATAAAACGGTCATCGAGCGTATGACAGATCCACTTATTCACCTACTCAGAAATGCGATTGATCACGGTGTCGAAACTGAAGAAGAACGAATCGCTCAAAACAAAAGCGTACCTGCGACAGTTGCGGTCACCGCAACCCAAGATTCAGGTCAAGTTATCATCGACATCCAAGATGACGGACGCGGAATTAACCCTGAGGAAATTTTAGCGAAGGCTAAAGAAAAGGGCTTGATTCAAGAAGGCCAAAAGATCAACGAAAGTGATCTAATCAAATTAATCTTTGAGCCCGGGTTCTCAACAAAAGAATCTGTAACCGAAATATCTGGACGTGGCGTCGGCATGGATGTTGTTCAACAATCTATACAAGAAATCGGCGGAACGATTGAAATTACAACTCGAGTCGGAAAAGGCACTGGGTTTCATATTACTTTACCCACCTCTCTTGAAATAGTTGATTCACTTGTATTTAAAGTGAATGGTCAAACTTATATTGTACCGACTCAAGACGTTCAAGAAATTCTCGAACTGGAGATGACGAAACTCACTTACCTGGCATCAGGGCGACCGGCAATTCGACTATATGAAAAAATGGTTCCAGTTGAAAATCTATCTGAATATTTAGATGCTCCACAAGGCGTGAGCGAATCAACTCAATCTGAGTTTATTGCGCTGCTCGTGCGCCTAAAAGATCGCTCGCTAGTTGCATTTCGCATAGATGAAATCATCTCTCAACAGCAAATCGTTGTGCGGCCTCTGAGCGATCATTTATCGCGCCTCCCAGGCTTTACTGCGGTCGGCGTTCTAGGTAACGGCGAGCCGGCACTCATTTTATCAATGGGCTTTATTGGCCAATGCTATCTCAAGTGGACTCGCAACTCTCGAGATATGAGGAGAAGTATATGAGCACAGCAAAATCAATTTTAGATACAATTGAATTTGAGGAATTAGATAGCCGAAAGTTTTTACTTTTTCGACTCAACGATGAGTTCTATGCAACTCCCCTCTTAGCTGTCAAACAAGTCGTCGAGAACCAAAATATTAAGGTAATTCCAAATACTGCTCCGTACTTTCTAGGGCTCATTAACTATCGTGGCCAGATCATGGGCCTCGTTGATCTCAAAAAACGATTTCAAATGCCAGATCAGCCCAATACAAAGAAAACATTTTTAATTTTCGATTCTGAAAGTGGCCCTATTGCTGCGCAAGTAGACCATGTAGAAGCGGTCATTTCCTTAGACGATGAGAAGATTGAAAAAAATCCAAATATTAAAACGGATGTTCCGGTTCACTATATGATAGGTGTTGCACAATACAATGACGACATGATTACGGTTATCGACCTTAACAAATCCTTTTCGTCAGAAGACTATGTAGAAATTCACAGTACAAAATTGATGTCAGGTTGATATGGCAGTTGAGCATCTGCAGCCGTCGGAGCGCGAGCTTGTCTTTAAACTCGCGCGAGAAATTACTGGCACGGCATTTTCAGAGCCGTCGCGACACGAGGTCATCATCACGAACGTTGTTCGTCGTGTAAATGCCACTCGTAGTGCTTCGCTTAAAGTCTACCTTGACTATGTAGCCACTCACCCCGACGAACTTGATCATCTCATTTCATCGATGACTATTCATACGACCAGTTGGTTTCGAGAACTTCCCCATTTTCGATTACTTGAGCAACGGCTGCGAGAGCTAGGCCCCAATCTCATTGGCCAAAAATTTCGCTTTTTAAGCGCCGCCTGTTCGTCTGGAGAAGAACTCTACTCTGTGGGATGTATTCTAGAAAATTTTCGAAGGCAATTTGTCGGCTTTGAGTACGAGTTATATGGAGGAGATCTTGATCCGATCAGCCTTGAAAAAGCCAAAACAGCTATTTATGAAATTGATAAATTCGACGCTGTTCCAAGGGCATACCAGGCGTTTTTTCAATATCGAAAAAATCTTTCACAGAGAACTTTTTCGGTCGACGCGCAAATCAGAAAAAGATCTCATTTTTTCAAAGCAAATCTTCATGAAATTGAAAAAATCGATATTGGATCTTTCGATCTCATATTTTGCAGAAACGTCCTCATCTATTTTAAAAATGAAGAGGTCAATACCACCTTTGAAAAACTACTCAAATTTCTCAAACCAAAAGGTTACTTAAGCCTGGGCCATTGTGAATCCGTTCAAGCAAATAATTTTGATGTCACCTGTGTCGGAAACTCGACATATACAAGATCAAGCAATTTGGCTTTTAAAATGGACGAATCGGTGTCGATGCGGGTCCTCATCGTCGACGATTCGAAGAGCGTTTGTGAATGGGTTCGCAGTCTCCTGCAAAAAAATGGTATCCACTGTGATACATGCCTTAATGCTGAAGATGCTTCGATTTATTTACACGAACATATGGTCGATCTCGTCATATTAGACTTTAATCTTCCTGGCAAAAGCGGAGTTGAGTGGCTCACGGAACAGCGAGCCCATAGTTTTCAAGTGCCGGTTGTCTTACTCACGGATGTTCAAGCTCAAGACGCACCTCAAATTCTTCAAGCTCTTAATGGACTCGCACAAGACTACGTCAACAAAAACTGGGTCGGATCCGCTCCTGATGATTTTGTTGCGCGACTTAAAAGTATCATCGTTTCAGGCCGTTCAAAATTCGAAAATTCAGACAAGAAGCCATCTCCTATTCAGCCGAATCGTGAACGGCCACCATTTTCTGAAGCCGACCTCATTTTAGTAGGTGCGAGCACGGGGGGAACCGAAGCAATGACCGCACTTCTCGCGAATATGCCAAAGAACGCGCCTCCCATTGTTTGTGTGCAGCATATTCCAGTCGAGTTTGCTCAAGCTTTTTTCAAACGCCTGTGTGACATGTCAGGTTTGAAAGCGGGAGTTTGCAGGCATGGCCAAGAGCTTTCACGTGGCTTTATCTACATGCCACTCATCGACGCTCACATTGGAATTCGCCAGGTGGGCGATCGAATCAGTTGCTACCTATCAAACGCCGAAAAAATTTGGAGTCAACGTCCCAGTGTTGATTTTCTTTATCAAAGTGCTAGCTTTCTCACGAACAAAAAAGTCGTTGCCGTTTTGCTCACTGGAATGGGAAAAGATGGTGCCGCAGGAATGTTAGAATTAAAAAAATCAGGCGCCTATACAATGGCTCAAGATGAAAATTCTTCCCTTGTTTGGGGAATGCCGGGCGAGGCTTTTAAAGCGGGAGCTGTGAAAACTCTGGGTGACGTCCATCAACTGAGAGAAATTTTAGTGTTGGCGTCGACCCACAAAGCCTCTAAGGCTTCGTAACAAAATATCTGATTCCGATACCTAAAACAAAAATTGAAATGCCGACCCCAACTAAATTGCGAAAGCTCGGATTAATAAAGCCCGAACTCGCGATCACGAGTCCCAGGAGCGCGATGAAACTGCTCATTTGAGATGGCCGAGATGAATTGACTTCGGGAGTTTTAGCAAATCGATCACGACTTGCAAGTGCCTCAATCTGACCTTGCATTTTCATCGCTATATTTTCAGTGGGCGATACGCTTAAAATGCGAGCATATTTTTGCGAGGCATAGTAGAGACAGCCTGCTCGATTGCAAGCCAAAATAAATTCTTGGTGGCGCCATTCGCTATCGTAAGATTCTTGAACCGCAGCCCAAAGATCAGCGATACTTAAACTCGCTTTAATCAGAGCTTTTTTCTGAGGAGGAGCATCGAAACTTTGTGTTTGCTTTGTCGAAAAATCCGAACCAAAATTTTGTGGAGTAGCATGGTTAGAAATACGGTCAGAAATATGGTCAGAAATATGGTCAGCATTATGATTTAATAGAAATTGTGATTTTTCAATGTTGAATTCCATTTCTGTAAACTCCTAGTCCGCCGAACACGACGAATTGATCCAATAGATGATGCCAAGTTAGGAAATTTCACGATGCAAAAACTAAAATATTACACGCTTCCTATGATAGCAGGAATTTTAATTGGCACAAGCTATATTCCGCTTCAACCTTGGTCGTTATTTTTCTGTCTTGTTCCGCTTTTTATTTTTTGGATGAACGCAAAAACTCCATTTGAAAGTTTTTTTTCCGGCTGGCTCACGCAATTCATTCTCAATCTCATCGGCTTTCACTGGATTTACTATCTAGCAGCTGAGTTCGGACACTTTCCCTCTTGGCTTGCTGCTATCACGCTTCTTGGATTTGCGGCCACGGCACATCTCTACTTTCCGTTTGCGGGTTTGATCTGGTTTTATCTGAATCGCAAGTTCAAGCTTAAAACAAGTCATAGCTTGATTCTCATGTTTGCGATTTTTGCTATTTTTCAAAAGTACTTTCTGGTTCTGTTTCCTTGGCATTTTGGCTATGAATGGTACTTTGGAAACCTCAAAGGATTTCAACTTGCCGACATCATCGGCTTTGAAGGCTTGAACGTCATATCTATTTTCTCAAGCACTCTCTTTGCGCTCGCCTATTTCGCAAGATTTGACGGAGGCAAAAAGTTTTGGGGTCTAGCTGCAAGCCCCATTGTCATGGTTTTTGTCGTCAATTTACTCGGCCTCATCCATTCAAAGCAATTACCCACGCCAGACCAACACTTCAGCGCACTGACGATCCAAGCGAATATCGGCAATAGTGAAAAGATCTATGCCGAAAAGGGTCGTGGATTTCAAGATTACATCATGAACCAATTTATATCTCAGAGTGAAGCAGCTCTGAGAACTCACACGCCAACTGATTTCGTTTTCTGGCCCGAAAGTGGGTTCGCGGATCATCTTGATAATTTTTATCGAATGGAGCCTCGAAACATCGCAATGCGAAGCTTTGTAGCAAGAAACAAAATTAATTTGTTTACCGGGGCTTATCATGAAGATCCTCGAACCCGCCTGGTTTACAACTCGATATTTTTGATTGAAAGCGACGGAACCATTCGACAAGACCCCTATGATAAAAGTCTTTTGCTGGCGTTTGGGGAATATGTACCCTTTTCAAAATATTTCCCTAAAGTTCTTCAATGGCTTGATCTTTCGGAGTTTGGTCGCGGAACCGGCGCACACATCATGACTGCAAAAGATATCAAGTTTGGCCCTCAAATTTGCTATGAAGGCTTGTATCCGAGTATCTCACGTTACCTTTCACAAATTGGAGCCGAGGTGATTGTGAATGTCACGAATGACTCCTGGTATGGCACTTGGTTTGAGCCTTATCAGCACATGTACATGACAGCAGCTCGTGCAGTCGAATTTCGCCGCCCCCTCATTCGAGCAACTAATACGGGCATCACAACCGTCGTTTTGGCAAATGGCGATTTTTTGCAAAAATCTCCTACATTAACGCAGTGGAGTTACCTCTATGATGTTCCATATTTGAAAAACCCCGAGCATACCATTTACGAAAAGATATTTTATATCTGGGACTTCTTGCTCGGCGGCAGCATTCTGTATATTTTAGGGGCTGCGATGATTGGACGTAAACGTGCACGCATATAAAAATTTGGATTGGACCGAAATTTTAGAGCAGCTTGAGAAATTTGCGACAAGTGATTTTGTGCGCGCTCAACTTCGAGAAATCAAACCTCTGTCAACTCCTGAGCTGGCGCTTCAAAGTTTTCGTGAAATTTCAGAAGCTCAAAGTATTTTGAGTTTTGGCGAACGCCCATTTATGGAAAGTCTTGATCTTTATCCAAATTGGCATAGTCGATTAAAGAGAAATGGTGTCTTACAAACTCTCGAGCTCAAAGATTTAAGACGTTTTTGTTTAGAGGCCATTGCGCTTTCTGAAATTATCAGCGAAATGAAGGGCACTTGGGTTACAAAAATCAAATCCCAACTCATGGATGCGACTGGACCACTTTCTGCAATCGATCATATCATGAGCCCTGGTGGCGAAATTCGAACCGATGCGAGCGAAGCACTTTATAATCTCTATCGCGAACAGTCCTCTCAAGTTAAAAATCTTCAGACAACGCTTGATCGAATTGTTAAGAAAAATGACATGGAATCGATTCTTCAAGAACGCTTTGTTACGACTCGTGAAGGACGTTGGGTTTTACCTGTCAAAGGTGGAATGCAGCATGCATTCGACGGAATTATTCATGCCTCAAGTCAGTCTAAACAAACCGTGTTTATGGAGCCCGAAGAAGTTATCCCGCTTAATAATCGCTTGAGACAACTCGATGTTGAAATCGAGCAAGAAATTGAAAGACTTCTCACTTCACTCTCTGAATATCTCTCAACACAACTTAACTATTTTGAACGAACTCATGATGCTCTTGCAAATGCAGACTATCGTTTGGCTCAAGCAAAACTTTCTGATGTTCTGGATGCAAGTGTTTGTAAATTTTCAGAAGTGAAACTTCATTTGATTGACGTCCGCCATCCGCTTTTAGTTTTAAAGAGTGACAAAGTGGTTTCAAATACCGTCTTGCTACAAGATAAAGAACGTATTTTACTTCTCTCAGGTCCAAATGCGGGAGGTAAAACAGTTTTACTTAAAGCTGTAGGCCTTGCAAGCCACATGGCATGTTGTGGGCTTCCGATTTGTGCCGCCGAAGAATCAACTATTCCATTTTTCAAAACTCTGACTATCGGAATTGGAGACTCTCAAAGTGTCGATGAAGCACTTTCAACTTTCGCTGCTCATCTTAAAATTTTGGGAAAAGCCGCAACTCTCAAGGGCCATGAAAATTTATTATTAATCGATGAAATCTGTGGCTCAACCGATCCTGAAGAAGGCTCATCACTTGCCCGTAGCTTTATTGAGAAATATGCTTCAAACCAAGTTTTTGCTGTTATCACCTCGCACTTAGGCCCACTTAAAGTTGGCTGGGAACAAGGCTCTGGAGTCACTAACGGAAGCCTGGAGTATGACCAACAGTCCGGTCTTCCAACATACAAATTCTTTATGGGTATTCCGGGTAGATCACTCGCTCTTCTGACCGCTAGGCGTGTGGGTGTTGACGAAAAAATCTTAGACCGCGCGCTCGAACTCCTCTCACCAGAGGCAAAATTAGAGCACAGTTATTTAAGAGAAATCGAGAGTCTCAAAGAAGATTTGCAGAGACGCCAAAAAGATCTCGAGAACGAGTCCAGGTCTGCTCGCGAATCAAAACGAAAGTATTTAGCTCTCATTCAAAACTTCAGAGCTGAACGTGATCAGTGGCTCGAACGTATTATTAAAAAGACTGAAAAGAAAATTGATACTTTGATCGATCAATCAAATGCCGATCAAGTTTTCAAACGTTTTGAGAAGCTCAATCAGATCAAATCCGAAATGCCTGAGATCGTGAAAGCCTCAACTTCGTCTCAGCTCAAACGCAAGATCGAAACTGTTGAGGAGTTTGAGAAGGCCTATCCGGCAGGCTCTATGGTGCACATCACAAGCGTTGGCCAAGAAGGAATCATCCAAGGTCGCGCAAATGCAAAGGGTGAAATTCCAGTTTTATCAAACTCGATGCGCCTGATGATTCACTGGAATCAATTGCGAGCACCGCAAAACATGAGCAATCCGACATCACAAATAATAAGAAGGGCATCGACAATCAGTGTTTCGCTACAAGACTCCGAGAGGGTTGTAGATGTCAGAGGTATGCGTGTAGACGAAGCCATCGGACAACTTGAAATCCAGCTCGACGCTGCGGCCTTAGCGGGAGAAGACCGGATTAAAATTGTTCACGGACACGGAACCGAAGCTCTCAAAAAGGCGGTACGCTCTCATCTCTCAAGAAGTGTTTATGTCAAAAAATGGAAAGCCTCACCACAAGAAATTGGCGGAGATGGCGTGACTTGGGCGGAGTTAAAAGATTAAAAAGTACCTCGTAACATTTCGCAATTCGAAGCGTCGTAAAAAAGCACCTGTTATAATCTAGAGATGCCACG